>JAURDW010000016.1 GCA_030827745.1 Candidatus Poseidonia sp. | reverse complement strand
CCCAACGGCGGCGTCCTTGCACCAAACCCCAAAATTGAAACCCACGGCGGGAAGCGAAAACCATGGCTCAACCACCCGATGCCGAGGTCGTGATTTGGACCGGGAGGGGGTGCGGAGCCTGCACCCAAGCCAAGCAACTCCTCGGGCGCAAACGGGTGACCTTCAAGGAACGGCGCCTCAAAGGCGATGCCAGCACGCAGCGCGCCTTTGCTCGTGCCACAGGAGGTGCTCGTAGCGTCCCGCAAATCTTTGTCGACAACCACCATGTCGGCGGATTTGATGATTTGTTGAATCTGGAGAAAACAGGTGAACTCGATGTTCTTCTCGGCCGTGCGGAGGCCCCCCCAACCCTTCCTTTCCTGCAACGCTTTGCTCGCTGGCTGGGCTTTTGAGCTACCGGAACAACCTTTCATCAACATGGACCGATTCATGGCGGTATGGACCCAAGCGTCAACGTGCTCGGTACCGCGCTTGAGCCGTGTTCAAACGACCCACTCACGGGTTGGTATCGAGACGGGTGTTGCAACACCGACGACACCGATCGTGGTTCGCACACGGTCTGTTGCGTCGTGAACGAAGCCTTCTTGGGATTCGCCAAAGAACGCGGTAACGACCTCGTGACGCCGGCCCCCCAGTTCAATTTTCCTGGCCTCAAAGCAGGCGATTCTTGGTGCGTTTGCGCTCGAACCTGGCTCGAGGCGGTGAACGCTGGGAAAGCATGCCCGGTCGATTTGGAATCCACCCACCAGCGTGCCTTGGATGTCATTTCTCTTGAGGTTCTTGAGACGCACGCGCTTTGATCGGCGTGAATTGAAAGACGAAGGTCCGCATGGCCAACCAAATCAGAACGCCCCACGCCAGCATGTTGGCGACGCCCATCCAGTAAACCGCTTCTGGAAAGGTTGCTGCCAGCCATCCGATGGTGAAGCTGGACCCCAGCAAACTCCCGGCATACACCGGAACGGCGGTGGGCAACGTCCACGCCACCGATTTGTGGTTGTCAAAGGTGAACCGCCGGTGAACAAAATGGGCCAGGACACCCGTCAATCCCCAAGAAGCACCCCAAAGGATTCGGACATCAACCTGTGGGAGCGCCCACATTGAGACGCTCCACCCGAGAAAAAAAAGGGAGCTGTTGAACGCTCCCGCCATGCCGAACCGAATCAGAGAGCCCCGAGGGGCCCACCGCACGAACCATCCGTTTAAGGTGGTCTTAATCGTCATTTGTGACCACATCGCTCGGTTTTCCGGTCAGCAATTCTCGCAGACGGGCGTTGTCTTCTTGCATGGCGTCAAGGAAGGCGTACTTGACGCCCAAAGAAGACGCCAAGACGCCAAGGGCGGCGCTGTCTTTTGGAAGGCACTTTCCACCGAAGCCTCGTCGGAGGCCAAAGAGAGGTTCGAGGTGCGAAGGCCCGATGGGTTGTGCCTGTTCAGCGGTGATGATGTCTCGGACGGTGGCCCAACTCTCGCCCAAGGCTTCGCAAATATCGTGCATTTGATTGGCAAAGGTGACTTTGAGGGCATAAAAGGTGTTCTTGGTGTATTTCACCAATTCCGCCTCGGTGGGCGTGACGTGGAAAAATTGTTCGCGCCTCAACACCCCTGCTTGCAGGTGGTGTTCAAACACCAACTGGGCAACTTCGGGGTGGTGGGTGCCCACCACCACCATGTCTTGGTGCGTAAAATCCTCGAGCCGTTGGCGCTCGACGAGAAATTCCGGGGAGTAGGCGATTTTTAGATGAGGATAGGCCTCGTGAAATTTTTCGGTCGTTCCCGGGACGACCGTACTTTTGATGACCGCCGTGAAACCCTCTGGTAAGGCATCAAGGATGCTTTCCACGATGCGGGTGTCGCACCCTCCGGTCTCAGGATGGGGTGGCGTTGGCACGGCGATGTAGGCCATGTTCGTGTTGTCGGTCACGTCCTCTAAGGTGGTGCCTCGGACGGGGTCGTGAACAAAGAGGTCGTGGGCCTTTCCAAACCCGTGTTCCATGGCACCGCCAACCATGCCCGCTCCAACAATTCCGATTCGCATGTTCTTCACCCCCTTGGTTCCAGATTCAATTTTCCTTCTTTGGCCATCATCGACGCTTGCAGGAGCGACTCGGGCGTTCCGCAATCCATCCACGTGTCCGCTCCAACAGAGACGACCTCTGCTTGCCCCTCAATGACGTAGGTACGCGTGACGTCGGTGATGGAGAACCCGTCACCTGTCGTTTCCACGGCACGGTCAAACCGGTCCCAGAACGTCTCGTCAAACAGGTAGATGCCCCCGATGGCGAGGTTGGAGGGCGGTTTGTTCGGCTTTTCAACGATGTCAACGAGTTCGCCCCCGTTGTTGAGGATCGCCACGCCAAAGGCTTCCGGATGGTCCTCCTCTCGAGCAACGAGCACACAGCCGGGTGGGCGTTGGGCTGCAATAAATTTCTCCACATGCTCTTCGAATTCCACCGTCGTGATGTTGTCGGAAAAATACACCATTAAACGGGTGTTTTCGTTGAAAGGCCGAGCCAAAGAAAGAGCATGAGCAAGGCCGAGGGGTGTTTCCTCGAGGACGTAGTGAAGATGTTCCCCGGGCAGACCTTGACCTACGTGGTCCGAGATTTGGTCAACAAAGCGGTTGGCCACGACGGTGATGTCGGTAATGCCGGCCCGGCGAATGGTGGCCAGGGCGTAATCGATGACGGGCCGGTCGTAGAGCGGAAGGAGCGTTTTTTGCAGGTAATGGGTGAAGGGTGCAAGCCGAGAACCGTGACCGCCAGCGACAAGGATGGCTTTCACGGTCATTGAGCAAAAGGCCTCAACGACGGTTATAGAAGGTGCTCATGGTTTTCATCCGTTTCCTTCTTCTTCATGAGGTCGCTGACCGCCCCGTCCATCTGGTTTTTCTCAAACCACCCGGAGGCCACCAAATCACCAAGGCGTTCAACGCCGGCTTCAATCATGTCGGGGTCGCGCCTTTCTGCGTTTTCCCAACGCCTTTGAGCGGTTTCAGCGTACGTGGCGTTGGCTTCCTCCAGCAAGGCTTCGCTTTTGAGAAGCGGGCCTTCAATCCCCGTGTATGCAGCCTCATGGTCGGCCGGATCAGACCGTGGGGCCTCCTTGGCGAAGGGATGTTTCCCCTCTCCAAAAGCAGGCCCTTTCTCGTCCATGCCTCGTTGACGTCGGTGCTCAACAGTGATTTGTTCGGTGTCTGCGAATTGTTGGCTGAAGGCATGGTGAAGCAACACCCGCTCCGATTCGGAGAGGTTCATTTGGTCCAACGCCCCCCAATCCATTTCAATCGCAGCCATCAATGTCAGCAAACGCTGCTGGAGCAGGCGTCGGCCTTGGACCGCCCGCCAACCAACGGCGGCGACGGCCACCAACGCTGCACCAAGGGCCACGACCAAGATTGGCCACGGGACGCCTTGCCGAAACGCAACAACGACGCCGATGTCCAAGAGAACAACAAAAACCAACAACGTGCGAACGGTGTTTCGCTGGCGTTGAGTTTCCTCGCTGAAAAAGTGCTTCAGCATCGCTTCATCGCCATCGGCCACACCGGTCACCTCGCACCTCGTGAAATCCGCTCAACGGTGGCGAGGGTTTCTTCGTTCAGCTCGGTGGTCAATTCCCAACCCATCATTTTCAGACCGTTGGCCACGCTGGCGGTGACGATGGTGTCCATGCGTTCATACGCGTACTGCAAAAGCAGGCTGCATGCCAGAACGGTGGCGAGTGCAAACTCCCAGCGAGTGAGAACGGCAATTCCAACAGAAACCACCAGAAGAAACACGCCTGCGAGGATGGCACGGGTCCGCATTTTCTTCTGCGTGGCAAAAGCGTCAAGAATCCGCTGAGCCCCCTCACGTTTTCCGCCCCCCGTCATGTTTGGGGCAACGGACGTCTCAAAGTGAAGGTGCCGATTGGAGCCGCAACCACTCGTTGATCTCATCGAGGTGGCGTTGATGAGCATCGCTCTGCTGACCGCCTTCAGAAACCACCACGCTGTCGTTCATGGTGAACTGCCCTCGAGGTTGCGAAATCAGGTGTTGGAGCAAGCGGGCCATCGCCTCTTGCATCTTGGCCGTTTGCTCAACCTGACCGTTCAACAAACGTTCCATGCTGTTGAAGACCGTGTCGTTTCGTTCTTGACGCGCCTCAAGGGCGCGAGAAGCGGCCATCATCGCCTCTTCTTGTCGTTTCAGCAACTCCCGGGCGGCCGGGCTGCCCACGGCGTCTCGACGTTGCAGTTCGTCGATGGCATTGTTCAACTCCAGATGCCGTTGCGTGAGCGCCCGTTGCAGTTCCTCGACGTGAAGGTTGGCTGCTCTGAGTTGCGTTGAAACTTCGGTCGATTGCCGATGCATCCTTCTCAATTCCGCACGGTGGTGGGTGGATTCGGAGAGAAACGCCACCACGATGGCGAACCCAAGGGCCATTTCAGGATGCACCATCATCGATGTGGCGCCAAACCAAGCAAGACTTCCAAAAATTACCGAACGTATCAATCCCATCATGTACCAATACGACCTTGGGGGGTATAATGGCAGGGCGGGAGCGCCATGGGACCCCTAGTTTGAGAGGAGAATAAAGCAGTCGTCGTCGACTTCCATGAGCAGGCCGGTGGTCAGCAAATGGTCGAGAGCTTCATCGGTCTCTGCATCGTCAATGTTGCACGAGCGTGCGTGACGGAAGATGGCTTCAAGCGTGGCGATAGCCTCGCCATCGGCCAATTCGCGTTCAACCGCCATCACGATGGTTTGGCACGCAATGGCCAACAAGGGATCGTCGGTGTTGTCGTGGGGCAACAGGTCGAGAAAGACATTGGAGGGGTGCCGTTCCTCATCCTCGTGGGTCGGACGGTCCAAAACCCGCTCCCCCAATCCACGCAGTGCATGGTTTTCGTTCAGGTCGAAGCAATCAAACAAATTCGTTTGGTGAGGGTCTTCCTCCACCTCTTTGTTTGGTTCCACCTCAAGCCGGCGCCCGAGGTCTTCCAAACGCTGAAGACGCTGGTCGATGACGATTTTTTCTCGCAACAAATCAATGGCGAGCAAATCCATGGCAAGGTTGGCTTGTTCCACCATCCAATCTTGCACGTTCCACTTTGGATTGATGCCGACCATGGTGTCGGCAAGCTGGCGAACTTCGTCGGGCAAATCCTCCACGGACACACGGCGTTCATGCTCGTTTTGCCTCTCGTCCGCCATGCTTGGTTTTGCATCGTGGCGGCCTATGAAGCATGCCCCCGGAAAACCAAGTCGGGGAGCCATTTGTGCAGAGGTCATCGGCGATGTATCCCTCGCTGGTGTGGCGGAAATGCGCACTTCAACACCTTTCATGAACGAGGGTTTCGTTCATGTAGAAGGTTCCTGTGGGCAGGCCATGAGTGACCATCGCATCACGGTTCTGCCCGGCGACGGAACCGGCCGAGAAGTGGCCTTGGAAGCTCAGCGTATCCTCGACACGATTCAGGCCAACACGAATCACGGGTTTGAGCAAACCGTGATTGAATGCGGGGGCCAGCACTACCAGTCCACGGGTGAAGAATGGGCGGAAGGCTCGTTTGAATTCTGCAAAAACGAAACCGACGCCATTTTCCTTGGAGCCATTGGTTACCCCGGTGCGCGTTTGCCGAACGGCGACCTCGCAGGTGGCTCGGTAATTTTGGGTCTGCGAAGCGGTTTGGACCTCTATGCCAACGTTCGCCCAATCAAACTCTACGAAGGCGTCCCTCACAAAATCCATGGTGAATTCCGCCAAATCTGGCAACCGGGCATGGTTGACATGACCATCTTGCGTGAAAACACGGAAGGTCTCTATCATGCGCTGCTTCGACGCAGCGCCGACCGCGCCCAGGGGCGTCCCGAATACGAACCCGAACCCATGACCTTCCCCGGCCTTGAAGGCGAGGTGGCCTACGACCCCCGCCCCATCTCTCGGGCCGGTTCCGAACGGTTGATTCGTATGGGCTTTGAAATCGCCCAAACCCGAAACGGCGCCCCTTCCGACGGCGTTCGCCGCGTGTCATGCATTGACAAGTCCAACGTCACCCGAGGATGCCAATTGTTTCGCGCCACGTTCGATGATGTGGCCTCGTCGTACCCTGAAACGGAAGTGGATTACGGATACATCGATGCTTTCATGCAGTGGATCACCCGCTCTCCCGAACACTACGACACCGTCGTAACGTCCAATATGTTCGGCGATATTTCCACCGACCTCGGCGCCGTCCTGCAGGGCGGCATGGGGATGGCCGCTTCAGGAAACATTGGCGACCACCATGCGTTCTTCGAACCTGTTCACGGCTCGGCTCCCAAGCACGCCGGTCAAAACAAGGTCAACCCCATCGCCACCATCAACTCCATCCAGATGATGATGGACTACCTCGGCCGGAAGAACAACGATGACGATTTGGTGGCTGTTGGCCGACTCATTGACGAAAGCGTTGCTGACCACCTCAAGGACGGCAAGATGTTGACCTACGATTTGGGCGGCACGGCCTCCTGCTCGGCCGTTGGCGAGAGCATCGCCGCAAAACTTGAAGCGAAACTGAAGCAACGCTAAGCGTCGCTCAATCCGTCCAGCATGGCTTTGTGGGCATCCTTCAGCACCGTTTGGTGGTCGTACGCCTCGGGCATTTCACCCTCGTCCCAAGCCAGCATGGTGGCCAAAGCCCGAGAGAGTTCGTCGACGACCGTGATGCTCGCTTGTTGGGCCGAACGGGAAAGAGGGTTGAGGTCGATGACGATGACGGTTTTCCCCATCGCCACCAACGCTTTGCACCGGTCCCCATCTTCGAGCGGCACCAGAATCACATCGCTGTCCAAAATGCCTTCCTGATGACAGGCGGCACGCGGCCCCTTGAGGCCGGGAATGGCGGCGTTGGGTGCGTCACCAAGGACGACCACGTCAAGCCCGAGCACCTTTTTTCTCTCCTCAATGTAGGACAGGATGGCGTTCATTCGCTCGGGAGTTCGGTAGAAGATGTTGACTTCAACGGGGCACCCAAGGCGAGAAGCGAGGCGAAGCATGTCGTCAGCGGCGAGCGCAGCGACGTTGCCGTTCAAACTCAACACCGGTCGTTGGGCGTGCCACAATCGGTGCATGGCCTCGGCACCAGCAAGACGAGCGCTTGGGGTCGTGCGTTCCCCGAGCAGGTAGTCAAAAGCCTCCCCCCTGCCGTGGGCGATCATGGCGCTGTCGGCGAGCATTCCTCGTTTTGCAGCGGCTTCCAAACGATGACGCATCAACAAGGAGGCATAACGCGGATGGCTTGGGTCGGCCGCGATTTCGTCCATACCCTCACCTTACACGCCTTTCACGAGCATGCTGATGTCCAACGGGTCAACACCCCGGTTGATGGCGCTGGTTGAGACGACGTCCAAACCGCATTCGTGCCACGATTTCAAGTCCGAGAACGTGATGCCGCCGCTCGCTTCAAGAATCACGTGCTCTCGAATGCCTTGCTCTTCCATCTGTTCACTGATCGATTTGCACGTTTCAGGGTCCATGTTGTCAAGCATCACGACGAGGCGGTCCAAACCATCGCTCGCACGTCGCTGGGCCCAGAGCATGGCGGCCACCAGGGCTTCTTTTTCCGTTCGAACCTCCACTTCAAGAAAGGCTCCAACAGCATCCATGTCCACGGTCTGGAGGAAAGCAGCGAGGCGTTGGTCGTGGCCGGAAAGGTCGGTGAGCATGCTGGCCAAATCGTTCTCTTTGACCAGGGTGGCGTCGTCTTTGGACAACCGGTGGGTGAGGCCACCGCCCATGTGCACGGCCCACTTGTCCAGCAGACCCCACACCGTTTTTCGCGTGGAAGCAATTTGTTTGGGGGCGATGGCCGACCATCGCTTCGTTTCGGTGGCGATTCCAGAGAGTTGACCGAGCACGTTCAAGATGCACCGCTCCACCGCCAGCACGCTGTCTCGGTCACCGGTGACCACGGCGATTTCGTCGCCCGATGCGACGCGCTTGCCATCGCCAGCAAGCCACGCAATGCGAACCGATGGTGCCCAAATCTGGAGCAGATAGTCCACGACCGCGCCGCCGACGACCAAACCGTCCTGCCGAGCAAAGACGATGGCTTCGATAGGTTCGGAGGTGCTTGAGAGCGGCATATCGATGCCGTCATCGCCGACAAAGGCACTGACCCAACGGTCGATGCTCGCCATCAATTTCCGACTGGGACCGTCTTCCATGGTCCACAACTCATGGCCCCGGTCGTGGGGAAGTCGAGGGTTATCGGCCATGATGAATGGAGGACCCGCCACCACTTCAAAGCACCCCTCCAACGACCTTTTCATGCCCTCCACCTTCCCTCAAACATGGCACGGGTGACGGTGGTGGGTGCAGGCCTCGCAGGTCTTGCGACGGCGCTCTATGCCACCACGGCAGGACATCACGTCGTGGTGTTGGACCGTCAGGACCGCTTGGGCGGACTGGCCACCTCTCAAACAGTGGACGGCGCACCCTTTGGCTCCGGCCTCCACCTCCTCCTGCGGCGGGGTCCTTTGGCCAAATTGGTCAAGAAAATCAGCCGGCTTCCCACCGTGCTTACCTCCCCTCGGTTGGACCGAATAAAAGCGGTGAACATTGGCGTGCTTCGCCCTCGAAACAACGTGCGGAGGGCGGCCGAGCAGCGGCGTGCTCTTCGGTCCCGCTCGACGGACCTTCCCTTGGTTCAAGCCGCAGCTTTGCTGGCGGGTTCGGGCCATCCCAACCTTGGTCATCGTTACGAGGCCCTCTTGAAGCAGCGCCTTTCGGTCGTTGGCGAAGGATGGTCTGGGCTCGTTGGACGCATGGCTTCGGCTCTGGACGAAGTCGGCGTGCTCATCGAAGCCAACTGCCATGTTGTTTCGGTGGAGAATGGGCGCGTGAGCCTTGCAGACGGGCGGTCGTTTGACAGCGACGTGGTGGTCGTGGCGTGCGGCTTCAAAAACGCCAAACGCTTGTTGCACCACCTCGACGAACGCCTCTTTTCGGAGATTCGTCCCGTTCTTGCGAGCACCTTGGACCTCACTCTCACCGCTCGGCCGTTTGAATCGCTTCACGGCGTCATCGACGCTGCGGAAGGCGCTTATGCACTGGATTTGAGCAACATCCAGCCGCGTTGGGGCCTTCCAGGAGCGTACCTCTCCTCCGTGATGGTTGAACGGGAAGGCGAATCGAGCGAGGAGCGGGCGGCTCGCCTTGAGTCGTTCATCGACCGCCACGCTTCTGGATGGAGGACCCGTGTTCATCACCGTCGCTCCAAAACCGAAGTTGCGGTGCAAACCGTGGGCTCAAAACCAGCGTTTGATCGGTTTGCCGGCGACGGCCTTTTGCTTGCAGGTGAATGGGTGCAAAGTCAGCACGTGCTGGCGGATGCAGCGGTTGAAACGGGCCGCCTGTCCGGTCAAAACATCGGTCTGGCCATGCCTTGAAGGCTTATTCACCGCCATCAACAGGCAGCACCATGCGCTTTGTTTCATGGAACGTCAACGGCCTTCGTGCGGCGATTCGAAAGGGCATTGACGGCTACTTTTCCACGCTCAACGCCGACGTCACGATGCTGCAGGAAACCCGAACGCTCGAGGAACAACTCCCCAAAGGGTGGTCGTGGCCAGCGGGCTGGCATGTCACGCTTCATCCGGCGGAAAAGAAAGGGTACTCTGGCGTTGCCACCGCCTCCCTCACTCCCCATACGGTGATTGGACGAGGCAAAGGAGGCCTTCTGGATGCGGACGACACCGAGGGGCGGGTTCTGACGTGCGAAATCAACGGCGTGGTGTGCATCAACACCTACCTGCCCAGCGGCTCGGCAAAGGATGAACGTCAAACCTTCAAGGAAACATGGATGGACGAGTGGCGGGCATGGCTCCAACCCTTCATCGAGGACGAACGGCCAGTGGTGGTGTGCGGCGACCTCAACATCGCCCATACCGAGGACGATATCTGGAACCCGAAAGGCAACGCCAAGAACTCGGGTTTTCTTCCTCACGAGCGCGAGTGGTTCTCATCTCTTCTCAACGACGGTTGGACCGACGCCTTTCGCCACCATGCGGGGGACGGCGTGAAGACCTATTCTTGGTGGTCCAACCGTGGTCAGGCGCGGGCCAACGATCGCGGGTGGCGCATCGACTATTTTCTTCTGAACGAAGCGGCCGCCAAAGCGTTGGTCGACTGCACCATCGTCCGCCAAGGCGGTTTGGACGTCTCGGACCACGCCCCGTTGGTGCTCGATTTGGACCTCTAACCGTCGGTTCGACCAAATCGGTGGCGGAGTTTTGAGACCACCCAGTAGACGCCGTCCCGAAGTGGAAGCGGGACGAGCCAAGCAAAGGGAAACAACACGGCGTAATACCAACGCATCGTGAGCAGCAAACGAATGGCTCCAGCAGACCGCACATGGGCCCTTCCTTTTCGAACGACGTAGAGCGTGTCAAGCGATTGAAGGCGTTTTGGGAAGGTGGCGATGAGCGCTTGCCCTTCTGGAGATTGGATGCCGTGGATGATGAGCGCTTTTTCGCTGCGCTGGCGGCTTCGAAGAAAGTTGGCCAGTCCGTTGCACATCACGCAGTGCGCATCGATGAGAAGGGTGGTTTCGCTCACACCATCACCCAAGCGCTTCTTCGGCTGCGCTCAACACCACCAACAAGGCATCCACACGGTCTCGCAGCGACTGAAGGTCGTCGTCGGTGATGGATATTCGGAGGGTCGCCTGGTTTGATGCCGTCTCGACGGTCACCTCTGCCCCGTGACCTTCCGCTGCGGCTTTGAGCACATCAACGGTGGCCAAAGGGCCCGACCAGCGGACCTCCAAGGCGTGCACTTCGGTCATGGTTTGACCTTGAGGTGGGCTGATATGAGTCTATGCGTCCCAACCACCATGGCCCAACCTCCCGACGACCCGACGCTGTTAGCGGGCAGCGGGGGTGTGGTGCTTGGGGAAGCGAGGACGAACCACGAAGGCCGGAGCGCCATCCTCCTTGTTCGCGGTGAAGCGGACACCCGAGAAATGGAAGACTTGGCGGGAACGATGGGCATCACCATCGTGGAAACGGTTGTTCAACCCGGGCGCGAGGACCCTCGGACGTACTTTGGGAAAGGCCGCTTGCTGGACATATCCGATGAATTTGAAAGCCGAGTCCCCGGTCATCCGTGGAGCAACGTTGACTTGGTTTTGGTTCACACCAACGCCACCGCACGGCAACTCGTTGGCATAAGCACCATCGTCGGGCTTGAGATTTGGGACCGAGTTCGACTGTTGCTCTCGTTGTTCACAGCTCACGCCGCTTCGGTGGAGGCTCGCACTCAAGTTCGGATCGCTCGTCTTCAATCGGACCGAACGGTCCTCCGTGAATTGGCCAACCAACAAACCACAGGCGAACGCGCTGGTTACGGTGGTGGCGGTGTGACGGCCCTGCAAAACGTCATCGCCAACCTTAACCGCGAATTGACCAACCTTCGCAAACGTCAACGAAAGCACCTCAATGCTCAACGGGAACATCGGCGGCAACGGTCCAGAAGCGGTGCAATGACGGTTGGCTTTGTTGGCTACACCAATGCAGGAAAATCATCTCTTTTCCAGCGATTGTCAGGAAAAGACGTCTTGGTTCAGGACAAATTGTTCTCCACGCTGGAGACCACCGTTGGCCGAATGGAAAAAAGTCCGAGAATTTTGCTGGTCGACACCATCGGTTTTCTTGATAACATACCAAATGCTACTCTTGCAGCATTTAAAGCAACTATTGGTGAAGCAATAGATGCTGATATGACGATGGTACTCGTCGATGCCTCGGACCCCCTCCTCGAAATTCGCCGAAAAGTCGAAACGACGCGACGTGAAATCACGGAACGGCAAGGACTCGACGAAGATGGGCTGCGTGCTCACGCCCCTCCGTGTTTGGTCCTCACCAAGGCCGACAAGGTTTCGGGCCCCCACCTCGATACGGTTGTGGACCTTGTGGACGAACTGGGGTTTCCCACACCGTCGGTCATCTCAACGCTTGAAAACACCGGGCTTGAGGAACTGCAACTCCGTGTTCGCGAACACTTGTTCGGGGCACCTTGCGGGGTGACCGTTCATCCTCCTCAAGGTGCAGATGACGATGCGAGTGAGCGCATTGTTGCCGATGTGTACGAGGCGGGAATGGTTGAGGAAAACGAGGCCTTGGTCAACGGCAGCGTGAGGTTGGTTGTGTGGGCCGCTGCGGAACAACAAGCCCGTCTGAAGAGGCGTTGGGGCGAGCGCATTGACATCAAGTAGGTCGGCCCTCACCCGTCTTCATGGCCGAGGATGCAGGGGATGCCTCCACCTACCTCGATGAGGTGGTGGATGAAACACCGTTGCTGTTTGCCACATCCGAGGCCGTGCTAACCGTGGAGGACCCGCGCATGCATCCGGTTGGAAAAGCCACGGCGATCTTCCTGCTCTTTACCTGCATGCTTGGTTTTCTCAACGGTTTGGACTACGCCTCTCCCAACGATGGCTTGGTCAGGCCGGACGAATTTGTCTACCGTTTGGCTCAAACAGCTCCCGACAACACGGCCACGTTCCGAGGAATCGTGAACGATGAAGCCGGTCAGCCGCTCGCCAATGCAACGGTCTACGTGTCGTGGCTGGACGACGCAACCCAGCTTTGGGTGGCGGAGGAAACCCTCACGGACGAGACGGGGGCGTACCTGCTGGAAGCACTTGACCCGGGCTTGGTCAGGGTGGACCTCATCGTCAGCCGGGAGGGTCACCGCGACGTTTTCGCCAACCGCGTTCTCCTCTCCCCGCCGGCTTTGATTGAACCGATTGGCTTCACGACGTTGGACTTCGTCTTTCCCTCAAGCGAACGGTTTGCAGCGGCTCCGTGCGAATCGGCCAACGACAGCGACTGTGAAATTCGGACCATCGACCGAACCTCTTCCCAAATGGACCACCCGCTGATGGACCCAAGCGCCGCCACGGGCTACATCCTCGTCGGTTTTGCTTTCATGGGCGTTTCGCTTATCTCGGCTGGTTTTGCGGTCTGGGCCCTCAAATCCGGTTCGGTTCTCGTGCTACGCACCGCAACGGTGCTGGCCTTTTTCACCATGGGCCACTACTATTCTGCTTGCGTGTTTGGGCTGATGGCCTTCCTGCTTACCTTCGCCATCCCCCGTCGCCAGGTTCCACTGACCGGCGAGTGAAATCACAACCAATTCACACGGCCAGTGTCCACATCGTACATCGCACCATGCACCGTGGCGGCTTCGTGAAGCAGCGGATGGGCTTCAAGTTCAGCAACATCACGGGCGAGTTTTGCCGTTGGTTCATCGATGAGCCGTGGTTCAAACGATGAGAAGTCCTTCCCGCTCTTCGTTGAGAGGGCAGACCGCAACCCGTCAAGCTTCTGGCTGGCCATGGCGCACTTCGTGTGCGGCATGATGACGATGCATTCGCAATCCAAGACATGGCTGGCAAGGACGATGTCGTTCACCACCTCGGGGTTCAGCTGTCCACCTGCATTGCGGATCACTTTCATGTCGCCTTCCTCAAGGCCAAAAACCGCGTGAGGGACGATTCTTGAGTCCATGCAGGTGATGAGCAACAGGCGCTGGGCGGCTCTTCCAGGAACGCCGGCTGCGCCGAATTGGTCGGCGTAAGCGGCGTTGGCCGTTCTCAATCGTGCCAACACTTCGGGTTCTTGGGTCATGGTTTGCCTGCCCCATCGGTAGCATTTGGTTGTTGCTTGCTCGTTGGTGGAAAAACCCCTTCGGCTTGACGCAGCGATGCAACCTCCTTATGGTGGTGCAAGCGGTGCAGGGTGTATGGACCTCCATTCTGCCACGTGGATGGTCCGCTCGTTGGGCGAGCCCGTCTCCACGGTCCTCATCGATGAGGAAGCATGGGTGTTTGCTGGCGGGTGGAACGGGCTCGTGGCTTGTTGGGACGGTGAAGGCAACAGCCTCTGGACGGTTCAAACCGAGGATCGGATCGGTGCCTTTGCACTGGAAGGGAACTTGCTGATCGCCGCAAGCGGCCTTCACATTGTCGCCCTTGAGCGCGCGACGGGAAAGCAACGATGGTCAGTGGCGCTCGAGGGCAGTGCTGATAGCGTGGCATGGTGGGAAGGCGACATCGTTGCGGTGTCGTCGGTGTACGACATTGAGCACAACGATTTCATCGAATCGGCCGTGTGGCGCTTGACGGACAAAGGCCAACAGGTGTGGGTTGAACGCATGGATGAACGACCGTGGACGCTCCTCGCCCATCAACAGCACCTTGTCGCAGGCCTCGGCAGGCCAAAATGCGGGACGCTCATGCTGAACGAAGGGCCTCCGTTTCCTCATACCAACCCTCCCACCTCCTCCCCGACGACGGCGGGAGGCGTTTCTTCCGCTGACCTCCTGTTTGGCCAAGCCGACGGAACGGTCTACGCGCTCGACGGCATGGTTCGTTCCACCGAAACAGGACCCATTGAACATTTAACGTGCATGGTCAAGGGCTACGTCGCCACCACCGATACAGGCCATGCCGTGGGTCGAAACGATGACGGAACGCCGTGTTGGGAGGCCAAAGGCCCGCCGGTTTCCGCCCAAATGGAAGCCTTTGCCCATGACGGCGCTTCCGTCTTTTGGATGGCTCGAAACCAGGGCTTGAACACCCTTCTTGAGGCGTGGGGCACCGACCAACAAGGCCGCTTAACTCAAGGTGAATTTTCTCGTATTCACGCGATGCACGGAACATCCGAGCGAGCCGGAGTGGGGTGCGAAGACGGTACGGTGGCGGTTTGGGACCGCACCATGCTGAAGCGTCGTCTCCAACAATCGCCTTCGGAAGCAGAGCCCGAGGCTGACGCTCGTTCATCGGCCTTGCAAGCCAAATTGCGGGCACTGCGTCAAACTTCATCCGAGGGTTGATGCGGCCCCGTCATCGTTTCGGGGCGAACCCAAGCGTCAAACTCCTCGTTGGTGAGGAAACCCAACTCAAGCGCTGACTCGCGCAACGTCGTGCCGTTTTCATGAGCGTTCTTCGCGATTTTGGCGGCCTTGTCGTAGCCGATGTGGTTGTTCAGGGCCGTGACGAGCATCAAGGAATTCTCGAGGTGCGATTGGATGTTGGCCTCCACCGGTTCAAGGCCTTCCACGCACCGTGTTCGGAAGGTGCGACAGGCGTCGGTCAGCAAGTCCACGGAATGAAGGAAATTGTGAATCATCATGGGTTTGAACACGTTCAACTCAAAATTGCCCTGACTTCCGCCAATGGTGATGGCGGTGTGGTTGCCCATGACCTGGCAGCACACCATGGTCATCGCCTCCGACTGCGTTGGGTTGACCTTTCCGGGCATGATGGAGGACCCCGGCTCATTGGCGGGCAGCGCCAATTCACCCAGGCCACACCGAGGGCCGGAACCAAGCCACCGAATGTCGTTGGCAATTTTCATCAGGGAAGCCGCCAAGGTGTTCAACGCCCCCGATGCCGCCACGATGGCGTCGTGGGCTGCAAGTTGAGCAAATTTGTTCTCGGCCGTGCAAAACGTGAGGCCGGTGATGTTGGCGATTTCATCGGCCACCATTTGGGCAAACAACGGATGGGCGTTCAATCCGGTGCCCACGGCCGTACCTCCAAGGGCCAGTTCAAAGAGGTCATCAAGCGCGAAATCCAATCGCCGGAGGTCCGCATCCAGTTGTGCAGTCCAACCCGATGCTTCTTGACCCAAGGTCAACGGGACGGCGTCCATGAGGTGCGTTCGGCCGATTTTGACGATGCCCTGCCACGCCGTCGCTTTCTCGGCGAGGGCGTTTCGAAGCGCTTTGACCGAGGGCAACAGGCGGTGCGTGATGGCCTCGGCAGCGGCGATGTGCATGGCCGTGGGAAACGTGTCGTTTGAGGACTGGGCTCGGTTGACATGGTCGTTGGGGTGAACGGGGGTTTTGGAGCCCAACACACCGCCCGCCAGTTCAATGGCTCGATTCGCAATGACTTCGTTGGTGTTCATGTTGGATTGCGTCCCCGAACCCGTCTGCCAGACCCGAAGCGGAAAGTGGTCGTTGAGTTCGCCTTGCAGCACCTCTTGGGAAGCAGCGACGATGAGATCGCCCACATCGGGGTCCAATTGTTTCAAAGCAACATTCGTTTTTGCTGCGGCCTGCTTGAGCACACCAAAAGCCCGAATGACGCCGATTGGCATGGTGTCGTCTGCAATGTCAAAGTTGAGCAGTGAACGGGCGGTCTGGCATCCATAATACCGGTCAGCAGGGACCTCCAACTCACCCATCGTGTCGCTTTCTAAACGAACCTCCCCTTCGGAGGCATCGGCGAACCGCGAGGGTTTCGAAGTTGGAGAAGGCCCGAGGGCCGGCGCACCATCCAGGCCCTGCTGAATCAATTTTGCAACGGTAGCCGACCGTCCCTCGTCTCTTCCTTTCCCGACTTTTCGGTCAAGCTTTTGTGCGAGTTCTTCGGGAAGACTGATGCTGATGATTCGGCGGTTGCCGGCGCGATGTTTGGCCATGGGTGACGCACTAATTACTTAATAATAAAGGTGCCGAAAGACATGAAGAAACGCCCAAACCAATCGAATCTTCATTGATTCAAGTTCTTGAGAAGGCGGAGCGTGGCGCTCTCGCCCTTCGTCATGTTGGCCATCGCTCTCAGATCAGCCACTTCCGCCCACGCCTCAGCGAGCTTCCCCTTGCCCCACATGTCCAGAAACCACGGGTGGATGTACGACGAGCGACACACCGCCCGTGTGTTCCCCAAATCCTTGGCGACGGTGTCGATGACGGCGAGCATCGCTTTGTTGCGGGCTGCTTCCGTGACAGGGGGCTCCCAATCGCCCTCTGCCCAAACGCCTTCCATCGACGGTGTTGATGGAAGCAACTTGACCCAGGTGCTCATTTCCTTTGCAGGGCGAGGGAAGGCGAGAAACGCCAACCGCTCAGCGCAACGGGACGTCGCCGCCCACGTGCGGAAATTTTTGGCCGTAAATCCCTCCCCGCTCGTCGCTCGGATATATTGGTTAATGTGCTCGGCCTTCAAATCAACTTCGTTGCCCGCCTCGGAGATGTACATGAAGAGGTCAGCATCTTTTGCACCCAACCGGTTGGTACGCAAAATGAGGTCGACCAAGTGGTCGTCCTCGATGGTGATGTCCCAATCTTTTCCTGATTTTCCGGTGAAGGTGAACACTGCGTCGTGGCGTCCTTCGGCCTTCTCGCCTTTGATGTGTTTGACGTGCATGGATTTGAGCGTCGTCAAACCGTAGGATTCGTTTGACCGAGCGTATTCATCGGAACCGACCCGGATGTTGTACAGGTCCATCAAGCGCACCACGAGGGCTGCGACCGTGTTGAGTGTCATCGCATTGCCTTCGATGTCCAAAGCCACCTGTCGGCGCAGGCGGGGCAATTGAGAGGCAAAGTAAGCCACATCGTCGTACTTCATTTCAGCCGTGATCTCCGTCCAGTCGGGGTGGTATCGGTATTGCAGACGTCCTTTGGCGTCCCTGCCGGTTGCTTGGATATGGCCGCGAGGGTTTGGGCAAATCCAGACCTCTGTCCATGCGGGAGGCAGGCCCAAGGCGTTCCACCGGTCCAGGCGATCTGCTTCCTCTATGGGTTCACCGTCGGGGGCGATGTATCGCCACACCACCTCTCCTTCGGTGGTGGCAACATTCTGCCTCGTCACGCCTTGAAGCGAAGGGTCGCTGCGCACGAGGGTCGCCCTTCGCAGTGCTTCATCGGCATCCACCGGCATGGGTTGATTCCAGCCCCAACGCTCTTTGAACTTAGGGGCCGGGTGCTACGGCATCATCTCGGGGCCGATGCCAACCGAAACGGTCCCGTCGTTTCGGTACAGGCCGCGGTACATCAGCATGGTTTGGAACGGAAGCACCGCTTGACCGTCCTGCGTGACGGCGATCAACCCGCCTCTTCCCCCGAACGGTTTGACCTCGTCAAGCACCTTTTGAGCAGCCGTCCTGAGTGGCATGGTACGGTGATTGACCGCCAATCCGTGAGCCGCTACGGTCCGAATGAACGCCTCGCCAACGCCCGTGCAGGACACCGCAATGCGGTCGTCCGCCCAGGTTCCAGCACCGATGATGGGCGTATCGCCGACCCTGCCGACAGGCTTCCCCGTCATGCCCCCGGTTGAGGTGGCGGCAGCGAGTTGGCCGTTGGCGTCGAGGGCGACGGCACCCACCGTCCCCCAACCTTCCCGCTCACCGTCGTGGTCCAGCAAGGCGTCCTCTTCGTCCGTCGCTCCGGGTTTGAGCTTCGCATCTCGCCACTTTTGCCATTGCGCTTGGCGCAAGTCGGTCGTCAGCCAATCGGTCGAAGCCTTCTCCACGCCTTTGCTTTCTCCAAAGTCATCAGCCGCGCTGCCAGCGAGCATCACCGGCCAACCTTGGTGCAGGAGATGGGTGGCGATGCGAACGGGGTGGCGAGTTCGTTCCACGCCGATGACGGCACCCGCTGCCTTATCGGTTCCCCGCATGACGCTTGCATCCATCGAAATGCGCCCCTCAGCGTCCAAAACCGACCCGCGACCAGCGTTGAACAACGGCTCGTCTTCCATCGCCTCAACGGCGAGCGTGACAGCCTCTACCGCATCGATGGTCCCGTTTGCTAAGCGGGTTCCGAGGTTGTTGAGCAAGGCCCGCATGCAGGCCAAGCGTTGAGGGTCGGCATCGGTCATGCCACGCCAGGGGCCGTCGCCCCCCGCACCGCCGTGCACGGCGAGGAGCACCATGTCTTCACCTCATTCGATGACACTGCATCGGATGATTTGCTGAGGCTCGGCTGGTCGGTCACCAGGGAGTTTGCGACACCGTTCGATGGTGTGAACGACATCCATGCCGTCGCTTACCGCGCCAAACACGGCGTGGTTACCGTTGAGCCAGGGGGTGGCCACGGTGGTCAAGAAGAACTGCGACCCGCCGGTGTTGCGTCCAGCGTTGGCCATGGACAGCACACCGGGCTTGTCGTGCTTGAGGGCGAGGGCGGAGGCTTCGCAGGGAATCTGCCAGCCTGGTCCGCCGGTACCGGCTCGCCGTGACGTGGGGTCTTTGGAGTGGGGGCAGCCGCCTTGAATCATGAAGTCCTCAATCACCCGGTGGAAGTGCAGGCCGTCGTAGTGGCCCATTTCAACCAATTTGACAAAATTGGCGACGGTGTCGGGTGCACTGCCGTGAAAGAGGTCAATGGTGATGTTTCCAGCGCTTGTTTCCATGAGAACTTGCATGGTTGGACCACCAAGCGGCACTTCAAGAGGATTTGCATGCCCTGCCCCGAAGCACATCTTGATATTCCGGTGCAGGGAGTTCGCCCTATGACCTCCATTCTGGACCTCCCGCTTGCAACCATGAACGACGGCACCACCACCCTTCGTGAACTCGGCGGGTCTCGCTGGTTGGTGGTCAACGTTGCCAGTGCGTGCGGTGCAACCCCGCAATATGCTGGCTTGCAGGCGCTTCACGAAGCCCACGATGACCTGACCGTTGTCGGCTTCCCATGCAACCAATTTGGCGCTCAAGAACCCGGGACACATGCAGAAATTTGTGATTTTACAGCCTCCAAATTCAACGTGACGTTCCCGCTGATGGCCAAAGTGGAGGTCAACGGTGACGGTCAAACACCGCTCTTTTCGGCGTTGTGCGATGTTGCTGACGCAGACGGGTACAGCGGGCCGGTGCGATGGAATTTCGAAAAGTTCCTCATCGATGCTAACGGCACCGCCGCACGGTATTCCACCCGTGTTGCACCCGAACAACTCCCCGTCTGAACCCAACCGCAGGAACCCCCGGCTTTCCGGGGCGACGACCCTCGGTCTTCATAGGGAAGATGCCGGAGGGCGAAGTGGGTCGGTTGGTCCGAGGACCACGGTCCCGGGGTTTTGGTCCCCGAGGCAACAACATGTCGACGTTTTCAGAATTGAAGTTGGATGACCGCCTTTTAGAGGCGCTCGACGGTGAAGGGTACTCCACACCTACGCCGGTGCAAGCCGAAACCATACCCGCCCTGCTCGACGGGCGTGACGTGCTGGGCGTGGCCCAAACCGGAACTGGAAAGACCGCAGCTTTTGCCCTGCCCATTCTTCACCAACTCGCTGCCGAACCCGTTGACAAACCCCGCCCGATTCGGGCGCTCATGCTCACACCCACGCGTGAATTGGCCGCCCAAATCGGCGACCGCCTGCGGGTCTATGGCCGCCACCTCCCCCTCTTTTCGACGGTCATTTTTGGCGGTGTGGGGCAATCTCCCCAAGTCAAGGCATTGCGCCGCGGCGTGGATTTGCTGGTGGCGACGCCGGGGCGTTTGTTGGACCTGCACGACCAAGGGCACGTTGATTTGAGCCGTGTTGAGCATTTTGTGCTCGATGAAGCCGACCGCATGCTCGACATGGGTTTTAGCAACGACGTCGACCGGATTCAAGACCTGATGCCCGCACGGCGTCAGAATCTGTTGTTCAGCGCCACGATGCCCGATTCCATCGCTTCCCTTGCAGGAAAAATGCTGTACAACCCCGTTCGGGTTGACATCAGCCCCGAGGAAGCGACCACCGAACGCATTGAACAATACGTGGCCTTCGTCCAAAAGCAAGACAAAAAAGCCCTTCTCATCGATCTTATCGAAGGCCAGATGGTCGCCTGCGGTATCGTCTTTACGCGAACAAAACACGGTGCGAACCGCCTTGCTAAGCAATTGAGCAAGGAAGGGATTCCAGCCGATTCCATCCACGGCGACAAGAGCCAAACGGCTCGGACGCGGGCGCTCAACGATTTCCGAAACGGGGATGTCTTCATTCTCGTTGCCACCGACATCGCCAGCCGTGGTATCGACGTTGATGACGTGACGCACGTGTTCAACTTCGACTTGCCCAACGAACCCGAGGTGTACGTTCATCGCATCGGCCGAACCGCTCGGGCAGGCAAGGAAGGCTTGGCGTACTCGTTCTGTGACGAGACCGAATCGGGCTACCTCGTCGGCATTCAACGCCTCCTCGACACCGAGATCGAAGTGCTTGAGGAACAACCTTACCATTTCGAGAAAGCCCGGCCGCAACCCGGCCAGAAACCCGGACGCGTGAAGGGCTTTCAGGGCGGAGGCTACGCAAAGCGAGGCACCGGTCGCGGCAGCAACATGCGTCGCTACGACCGGGGGGCGCCAAAGCGAAATCAGCAGCAACGCTCGAACACATCATCGGGACAAGGCCGGAATTCCGAGAACCGCTCTCAACGAAGGCAGCGCAGCGACCAACCCAACCGCCCCTCTGGGGGCAGGCCGCCCCAACCGAACCAACGGCGTGGGAAGCAACAGGGCCGTTCAAACGGCTCAAATCGTCGTTCTTCAAACGGCCCCCGCCGTTCCGATCGCCGGCACTCACGACGCGATGACCGATCGTGAGGAAGTTGCGCAAACATGATGATTTGACTGGACCTCAAACAGGCATGGGTGCTGTTTGGGTTGTTGATTCGAACTGTTTTATCCACCTCGGCCAAAAGGCGGAGGAGGGTTTTGTTGACGACTTGGAAGCGGTTTTGTCCGGACGTCGATTGCTCATTACGCCGGGCGTGGAAAAAGAGGTGGCAACCGTGGCGTTGCGCCGCTGTGAAGGCCGGCCAAACCTCCTCAAAGCCCTTGATGCGATGCTTCATTCAGTTCCTGTTGACGAAGACGACGTACGTGCCTTAGCCCAACGGATTGGTGAATCTGCTGCGCCGCAGGACGTGGATTTGTCCTTGATGGTGCTCGCCGACAGCCTGGGTGAAGAAAGCAGCGACGTTGTGTTGGTTTCGGACGATTTCAAGATGACCACGACGGCGGAGCGAACCGATTTACGATTTGAGACATGCCCGCCTTCGACTTTCCTGCAACGGCTGGTGGCCGATGCGCCCGATGCGAGCCGAGACGCTCGGTTCCGAAGCCTCTCGCGGCAGGTGCGCGCAGCCGAGATGAAGTACGCGATTAGTCGGCGAAGTGAATACGATGTTCAGCGTAAATTGACCTGGATGGTGGATTCATTGCTCTCCTCAAGCCACGACTTGGGACACGACGATGAACAGGATGCTGACCGAGTGGAACGTCGCCAAATCGCCGACTTGACCCGAGTCATCCGGGGATACAAGGTCAAACCCAAACGGCTGGAAGCCTTGGGCGAACTCAAGGAGATTTGTGCGCCGGTCTCAACCTTGGACGAACACCTCTCGACGCTTCGAATGGAGGCGGAGGAGCGTCTTCAAGAGGCGATTGAAACCACGTCTTCGCTGCTCACCAACGTGATGGAAGAAGTCGGTATTGGCTTGGCTCCGCTGGGCGAAGAGAAAGCAGAAATTGCCCATCGCGCCATGGCCGGCAGTTTTCTTCGCACCGAATCAGCACTTGGTTTGATGTCGCGCATGGCCGGTCATCACGAAAAGGCCCGACGTCACCTCGCCCGTGCCCTTCACCTGGCGACGCTGGTGGATGACGTTGGTTCGGAATGCAAAGCGATGCGCCGGTTGGGGATGTTGGCCCTTCAGAGCGAAGACGATTCGCGTGCTCTGAAATTGTTCACCACCGCCGCCAATCAGCCGACAACCAACGAGGCAGACGCCGTTCCTTCGATGGTGCTGGCCGCCATTGCCTCGTCCTTAACCGGAGATGTTTCGGCAGCCTCGTCATGGGTCAGCAAAGCCTCCTTGCCTCTCATGGCGGACCCGTCAGGGGGCTCGGGCATGCTCGAGCGGGTTGGCAAGGCCTTGTTGGCCATCGACCGACCGGAATTGGCGATTGAACTCTTCGATGAGGCGATGGAATGTGCGTTGATGGCTGGAGAGGACGAACGGTATGAAGCGCTCAGCACCTGCATGGTTCAGGCAGAATTGGCGCTCGATGATAGCGAGCGAGAGAACATCCCGGTGCTTCGTCGTCTCTTGGACGGCCTCACGCCAACGGAGCAGGCGCCGCAGCGTTGACGTCGGCTGAAACACCGGCCTCATACCGCTTGAAATTCTCGTTGAACATCGTCGCCAATTTGTCAGCCGTAGCGTCGTAAGCCTCGCCGTTGGCCCAGGTGGTTTTGGGCTGAAGCACTTCGGAAGGCACACCGGGGCACGAGGTGGGAACTTCGAAACCGAAACGTGCGTCGGTGACGAACTCAACGTCGTCCAAGTCGCCGTCAAGAGCAGCGTTGAGCATGGCTCGGGTGTACTTGATTTTCATTCGGTTACCCTCGCCGTAAGCGCCGCCGGACCAACCGGTGTTGATGAGCCAAGCGGTGGAACCGTGCAGGTCCATTTTTTCGGACAAAAGATCGGCATAGACGCCGGGGTGCATGGGCATGAAGGGCTCCCCAAAGCACGCTGAGAAGGTCGCTTGGGGTTCTTTGACGCCGATTTCGGTGCCGGCCACCTTGGCGGTGTATCCCGAGATGAAATGGTAGGCGGCTTGAGAGGGGGTGAGCTTGGAAATGGGTGGGAGAACGCCGAAGGCATCGCAGGTCAGGAAGATGACGTTTTGCGGATGACCGCCTTTTGAATCGGCGGTTCGGTTATCGATGAATTCAATGGGGTAGGAGCCGCGCGTGTTCTGTGTCTTCGAGGTGTCGTGGAAATCGGGGACACCTGCTCCATCGAGAACGATGTTCTCAAGCACTGTACCAAAGCGTCGCGTGGTCGAGAAAATCGCCGGTTCGTCTTCTTCGGACAGGTCGATGAGTTTGGCATAGCAACCGCCCTCGAAGTTGAAGACACCGTTGGCGCCCCAGCCGTGCTCGTCATCACCGATGAGGGCACGTTTTGGGTCGGCCGAGAGCGTGGTTTTTCCGGTGCCGGAGAGGCCGAAGAAAATCGCCGTGTTGTCGCCGTTCGTGTTTGCGGAGCAGTGCATCGGCAAGATGCCTTTCTTGGGCAGGATGAGGTTCATCACCGAGAAAATCGATTTCTTGATTTCTCCGGCGTAGCGGGTCCCGCCGATGATGACTTCTTTGGCGGCGTAGTTCACGATGACGAAGCACTGAGAGTTGAGGCCGTCCCCTGTGGGGTCGGCTTCCAGGTGCGGGGCATGGAGCACCGTGAATTCCGGCTCGTGCTTTTCAAGTTGAGCCGCATCCGGCCGAATGAACATGTTTCGTGCGAAGGTGTTGTGCCAGGCGTTGTGGTTGATGACGCGAATGGGGAGCGCTTCGGAAAAATCAGCACCGCAGTACAGGTCTTGGACGAAGAGGGCGTCTTGCTTGGACAAGAAGTCAACGACCTTCGCTCGCATGCGGGTAAAGGTTTCAACGTCGGTGGAGACGTTCACATCTCCCCAATTGATGTCGTTGCTCACCGACGGCTCGTCGACGATGAACTTGTCGTTGGGCGATCGACCGGTGCGTTCGCCGGTTTCGGTGACGAGGGCGCCGTGAGCGCTCAGCACGCCCTCGTTCCGCTCGACCGCGATGTTGATCAAATCGCTTGCCGAAAGGTTCCAGTGAACCGTTCCAGAAGGTGAAATTCCGTGTTGCTGAAGGTCCCCTGAGGGGGTCCCGACACTGCCGCCCATGCCGAGCGTTTCTGCCGCCCCTCTTTGTCCCTTTTGGCTCAAGGTTGAGCCAGAAGGAGCGTTCAGACCCACCGATACCAGCCCAAATCCGAATCTGGCCCCCGATGTTTGCCTCAAAGGCCGCCTCCATCGCCCTGCTTTTCGGTGAAGTTGAAAGCACCGTCCTGTGACCTCACCGCATGGAGGAGCGGGGCCCGCAAGCGGACGAACCCGTCCCCTCCGAGGACGATGTTCTTCGTGAGCAATCGTTCAGGCGCGCCACGGGACTGAACTTGGGCTCCTTTCTGCTCGAAGAATCGGACGGAGCGGTGGCTGAGGAGGCGGCGACCGCCGTCCCTTCAAACGTTGATGCTGCGGTCGGCGAAGTGAGTGAATTGTTCTCGCTTTCCCCTGCCGAGCAAACGACCGGGGACACCGCCCAACACCTTGCTGTGCACGGCGAGCAACAACTGGGCAAAGGCCTCGCTGTGGCGATGGTGGTGGTCTGGACAGCCATTGGGGCACTGGTGGGAACGGTGCTGCCGCCTCTCTTTGGTGCCGTCGGCCTCTTGGCGATGGCAGCGGTCGGTTTGGTCTTGGGCGAGCGTTGGATTCAACGGGACGCCATGCACGTCTTGGGTCTGACCTGGGTGATCATCTCGATGAAGCTGCTTTACGGCTTGGCGCTCGACGCCTGGCGTTGGGGATGGTTGGATGCGGTCGGACCAAGTCCGGGCCATGCCCTCGGAGGGCTGCTCGTGACCTTGGTGGGCCTCAACGTCGCCTTGGCCTTTCGCCACGATGAGGACGCCATCGCTGCTCAATCTGCTTTGGTCCTGTTTGCTGTTGGCAGTTCGACAGGGGCGGTCTACGGCGAGACCGGCATCGCCGTGATGCTCGTCCTTGCCATGGTGTTGATGCACGGCCTGGCGTGGCTTCGCTCCTCGGGAAACCTTGCCAGTCTTGGTATTTCGATGTCCTACCTCTGGGTGGGCGTTCACGCCCTGTCCAACGACTGGTCCATCGGTTCCCTGACCTTGGTTCGGCTTGAGGACGGGCTCACCCTCTTCCTCTTGTTGGCGGTCGTTACGGCAGCAAATGCGGCCATGGCCGCCCGTTTCGTTCACCATGAAAATTGGTTGAGCCACGCCGTCAGCGCCATCGGGCTTGGAAAACCAGGCCTGTGGGCGGTTTCGGTGTCCTTGGGCATGGTGGGTGCCTTGATGGCCATCGCTGCCCATCGGGACGAGACGGGGTACGCTCTTGCTCAGTTGATGTTGCTGACCTTGGCTTTCGTGGCCTCCTATCTGGTGGTTCGTGGCGTCCCTTGGTCCTCGCTGATGCCGTTTGTCTTGGCCCCTCTGCCCTTCATGTTGGCCTTCGTGGCCCTGTTGAACACCGGGGCGGTCAACCTCGCCCTTCCGTTTTCGCTCAGCGAGTACGGTGTCTTTGCGCTTTTTTCCTCAGGGCTTTGCGTTGCGGTTCTGTTGATGCATCAAACCAACGTCTCCGACCACGTCCTGTGGCTTGGTTCCCTGACGGTGGTCGTTTTGCTCACCCTTCTCGTCCCCGCCGAGGATGGGGGAGCTGGCTCACGCCTCCTTCTCGCCAGCCAAGGGGCGGTGTGGACGGTCTTGGCCGGTTTGGCCGTTGCTCGCGCCTCTCCCAGCATGGCGGGCGTGGCCGTGCTGGCCCCCTACGCTTGGCTCTTGGTCTTCGCAACCAACGTGGAGGCGAGGTTGGTGAACGCCGACCTTGTCCCCATCGTGCTCGCCGAGGGCGATGTCGGATGGTGGATGCTGCTGCTCGTAGGCTTGCAGGTGGGCGTGTGTTCTCGCCTTGGCGAGGCGACCCTGAACTTGGGTTCGGGCTTTGCAGGGCGCAGCGAGATCAGCGGACGTTTGCGGGACAGCGAGGTGCTGAATTTGTGGAACCTTGGCTTCCTCTTGGCTTGTTTGACCTATGTTGGTATGGCTCGTCCCGGAGGCCTGACCTCGGCAGCCCTGATCGGCGGGATGGGTGTTTTGCTCCTGTCTCACTCGGTCATGGTCCGCCTGGGCCGACATCAGGGTCACCCGCAAAGACTGGTTGGGATTTGGTCCACCGCCGTTCTTGCGCTCGCATGGCGTTACGGAGACGAGGCCCCGTGGGCGGTGGTGTTGACGGCGAGCAGTTTCGTGCTGGTTCTTGCGGCCGTTCACCGACTTCAAACCGCCACGGCCGAGGGGCGTGTTCAACGGGAACAACAAGCTCTTCCCGGCCGTCTTTTGACCCTCCATCTTGGCATGATGACCGCACTCTTCCTCACGATGGCTTTGGCTCCCGAGCGGGGCGAATTGCTCACCGGTTCAACGTGGCTCGACGCCGAAACCAACCTGCACCTGCTCATGGTGTTTGGCGCTCTCTCCCTTGTTCTCTACTTGCAACGACTTTCCGTGCTGGACGCTTTGCTCTTGCCTTCGGTTGCGGGTGTGAGCCTTCTGGTCAGCATGGGGTTGGCAGGGCAATCGCTTGACAACGGCGAAACCGTTGCGGCGGCCGGCGTGTTGTTCGTGCTCGTCGGTGCGTACTTGGCCTTCCAAGCCGACGTCCGCTCCGGCTTCAAAGCCCTTACCGTTCGCGAAGAACGGTTGGCGGCGTACGCCGAAAAGCGTGCTCGCATCGACCGCCTCGTCGACGGCGAGGACGGGGCGTCAAGCCCTTCGCTCAAGGCCTTGGATGCGGAACTCTTGGTGTTGGCTGAGCGACAACGCCAGAGAGCAAAACGAACCGATGTGGGGGATGAGCACGACCTTCTGGTCGGCGACATTCACTACCGTCCCGTGGTGCTGCTGCTGTTCCTCACGGTGGCCTTCGTTGCCTCGACATGGTTCGCTTACGCCACCGCCTATGGCTTCGAAGCCCTGTTGTTCAGCACCGCCTTTGCGGTGGTTTTGGTGGGGATTGCACGATTGCGGGCGAACACCATCGGCCTGCGGCTGCCCGATGTCCTTGGCGTGGAACTCCCCATCGCCGTGGCCTTGGGCGGTTTGGTCCTCGTTCACGTTGCCGGGAGGATGACGGTTGGCGTTTTGAGCGACGATGCGATGCATCAAGTCGTCCTCATGGGGGGGCTGGTGACGCTGGCGACGATGGGTTTGAGCGGTCGCAACGACCTCGGCTTACGGATTCCAAGTGCGCTTGAAATCGTGCTGCTTGCCCTGGTGGTCGACCGAATGTTGGGTCTGCTTCTGGGCGGCGAAGTCCCCCTCCCTTTCCAAACCAACCCTTTCGACGGTTCGTGGTCGTGGACGGTGCCGTTGTTGACGATGGAAGGCCTTCTCTTGGCCATGGTCCTGACCTATGACTGGGTGGAGGGCGAGCGGTTAAACCGCGGCCTCTCCGACCACCGGACGGCGGGTGGCCGCAGCGTTTGGATGGTCGGCACGGTGAGCCTTTCGTTGGGCCTCGCAGCCGCCGTTGCCCTCCTTGCTGGCGTGCGCCGTGGGCGAACTTGGCAGCAGCCTGCTGTGGCTTTGACGGCCATCGTTTTGGTACCGTTTTCTTTGGAAGCCCTCAGCGCTTGGGCGATTTCTTTTGCCTCACCCCCGTTGACGTTCCAATCCAGCGCGGCAGCGATGGGCGGCATCGCCATCATCTGGGCTGTTCTGGCCGTTCGTGGGGGTCACGGCTTGTGGCTGAGTTCAGCCCTTTGGGCGTGCCACCTGATGCTGGTTCCAGCAGCGGTGATGGCGGCCTCGCTGGGGGCGCTTTCTTTGGTTTGCTTGGTCGTCTCGGCAACGGCGTGGGTCTGCGGCATCTTGACGCGGCGCAAATCGTGGCGTGTGGTGGCTGCCGTTGACCTGTTCGTGGCGTGGTTATTTGCTGCCGTGGCGCTGGTGAGTGGGACCACGGCCACGTACGTGCTCGTGCTCTTGGTGGCCTCGGCGGTCCTGTTGTTTACCGTCACCACGCTGACGCAGGCCAACGAGGCGGCCCTCATGAACGATTAGGGATCGCACAGTACCGAAGCGAGCATGGAATGAACATCGGCCATCAACCCTTCAAAGGGTTTGGACGGCATGCCCGGTGATAAGCGAACAGAAAGGCTGGTTTTGGCTTGGGTTCCGCTGTTGCGAATGCCAACGGAGGCCGACCCCGAATCGCCTTGTGCGTGCACCAAGAGAAGGTTGGCTTCGCCATCGACCCCGCGACGATGGGCAGGGCCGACCGTGAGGTTGAGATGAGTTTCGATAGCGGCGGCCACCGTTTCGAACACTTCGGATCCTGGATGCCAGCGCTCGCGGTGGCTCTCCGTGACCGAAATTCGGTGCTTCCACCCCCGCTTAAACGCCACCGTTGCTCCGCGATCAGCGGCTTGCAGGACGGCGCACAGCGTCGCCGCTCCATCGCCCACGAGGCTCCATCGCCCACCATCACGAGGGTGAGGTGCAGGAAGAATAAGGTGGCCAGAATCTTCAATGCCGAGGCAGAGAGGGAAGGTTGGTGCCACCATCGTTTCCCCGTTGGAAGGGCGCAAGGCAAAGGCCAGCCACCGGTCACCGACGGCGGTTTCGTGGGTCGTGGCCGTTGGGTCTTGTTCTCGAACAAAGGACGGAAGGGCAACATCGGATTCAATGCTGGCAGCGAAGGTCCAACCTTCGGAGTGCGAAGCGGCCATCAGCACAGCGGCCATCGCATCGCCGTCAACCACGCAATACCCCGTTGATGTGGCCTGAATCAACAAGCACCGGTCACCGTCACCGTCCAAAGCTGCGCCCACCCACTGCCCTTCGGGTGCGGGTTTGAGTTGACGGATGAGCAGGTGATTGGAAGCGGCGGCTTCCTTGTGAGTCCACGTCTGCGTGGGCGAAAAATCGCCTGCCCCGCACCCGTCGTTCAGCAACGCAGCCTCTTTGCTGACCTCTTTGCTGTCAATGCCCCGCTCGGTCAGCCATGCTGCCAACCAGTCTCGTCCAAAACCCCCGGCACAATCGAGGAGGAAAGGAGCGGCGATGGTTCCGTTCTCCAAGGCTGCGCTGCAACCGCCAAATTGCTCGCCAAAGTCGGCCCAGCGCTGGGAGAGCCAAGCCGCATGGGTTTCAGTACCCCAGTCATGTGGAGCATGGTCCGGGCGAGCGGCCGCCTGTCGGTCAACTTCGTCCACCTCCCGGTCTTCGGAAGCGAGTTGTCGCAGCGTTTGGCTGATGTCGGCCTCAAGAAGAGGAGTGGACTTGTAGCCGTTGGCGTCGAAGACCTTGATGCCCGAATCGGAAACCGGGTTGTGGCTGGCGGTGACCATGCATCCCATGCGAGCTCCAAATGCCAACACGGCATGGTGAAGCGTGGGTGTTGCGCATTCTCCGATGTGAATGACTTCGCTGCCTGTCAGGCGCAAGCCAAGGGTCAAAGCGTTCACAAGAGCGGGGTTGTGCGGGCGCCGGTCCCAACCGATGACGACTTTCGCCCCTTCGCCGGGCATCCCGGGTTGAACGTGAGAAAGCGCTTCTCCAAGCACCCGCATGAAGGCCGGCGTGAGGGTCCGTTGGGCCACCAGCCGGTCGATGGCCTCTGATTCGTCAACGTCGTCCACCGAGGTCTTCCCTCGAATGCCGTCTGTGCCGAAAAACGATGATTCCACGGGTCTCCCTCAACGATGCTGACTCTCTGCGCCATGAATGCCCGTCACCGTCACGTTGGGCCACACGACGCTGTTGCACCCCAACACCACGCCGGGGTTGGTCACGCTGTTGCATCCCAAGGCGACCCCTTCGCCCAAAAGAGCGCCAAACTTGCGCAAGCCGCTGGGCACCCGTTCCCCGTTCACACGGAGGTGGACTTCGCCGCCGTCGTTGCGGAGGTTGCTGAGTTTGGTACCGGCTCCCAAGTTGACGTTCTTGCCGAGAATGGAGTCGCCGACGTAATTGAAGTGCGGCGCTTTGGCGCCCGGCAGGAGAATGGAATGCTTCACTTCGGTGGCGTGGCCGACCACCGCATCGGCGCAAATCCAGGAATATTCCCGCACGTAGGCGCCGCTTCGAACGGTCGCACGTGGACCGATGTAGCAGGGTCCGATGAGCGAGGCGCCGGCTTCAACCGTGGCCGTTGCGTCAATGATGATGCCCTCGCCAAGCGTGAAGAAGCCGGTGTTCTCAATGCCAACGGCACCCTGGAGGGCCTTCATTTGGGATTTGAGGCCGCTGGCATGCTTCGGGTCAAGCATGGTCCAGGTCGGCCCGGAGGAGGGCAAGTCGGGCAACAAACCGTCTTCGCTACCGTCAAACGATGGGAAAAGAGCGGCCGCCGTTGCCATGCCGTGCCAGTCCATGGCCATGCCATGAGGCTCTGTGGCATGAAGGTGGTGTTTGCTCAAGCAGCCAGATGGTAGATTCGCTTGCCTGTCGAAGCGTCCAGGCGGAAACTGATCCACTCAGCCAGATGAAGGGGGATGAACAAACCGACTTTCCGTGTCGTCAGGCCGTGGTTTCGCATCTTGCGTTCGTTGGACAAGAAGGCAACAATATCCGCTGCTGATGCACCGGGGGTGGTGGCAACATAGTCGATGATTTCGCTCTTCAGTCGTTCCAAGCGGGCTTTTTTCTGGGAGCCTTTTCCTCTCATGGTTTCTCATGTTCTCATAGGTGAACATGGAACATAAAGGCCGGTTGGGATGTCCGTGGGGTCCCTCAATTTTCAGCCCCAATGAACCAATGCAATTCAATCAATCTGCAGACAGCAGGAGCCCAGCGTCGTTTGAACACTGGATGGAAACGCAATTTGGGATTTCGTTTCAGCATGATATGGTAGAGATCATCAATGGCCTCTTCAAGCGATGGCATCAACATCACGACGCTAACCCTTCCCTTTTCTGGTTTGTATTCTGGATTTTCTTCCAACAACTGTTGAATCCTGTCATCGCTCAGGTTCACCAAAAGGCACATTCGTCGGCGGAGTTGATGCGGAAGCCCGTTTGCGCGTTGACCTGCTTGAACATACGACTCGTCCGGAGTCCGACCAGGGACACGGCTTGAATAGCGCTTTTTTCTTCCTGGCATGGATTTCAAGGCCTTCGCAAATTCTGCAGATATTCGCAGTGTATGCTGGCGATTCCGACGACACGATTCGTTGCAACCGTTGCATTTTTTTCTATGGATGGGGGTTGATGTTTCCCAGAAGCGTCCATGGGTGATGCCAGACAGGGAATGGTTTGCACGCTTGGTGTATTTGCTGCTGCGAAGTTCAGCCAAAGAGGGCGTATTCACCTGCATGTTCGACCGAGTGGCCAGGCCTATTTAAAGGTCAAAAAAGCGATACAATATTTCCGTTGAAAAACCGAAACGGAGCACTGAAAGGGTGTTTTTTTTCAAATCTTTATACCCTTGAACCGTGGTATACATAACTACCAGCAAGAGCTGAAAGGAGAGAGAAAAATGCAAGAAAACACCATGACAAACGGAACCTACCTCGATGGGGGATACATTACGCTGAGGCACGAGCAACTGCCAACGTTAACGGCATCCGACCTTCACGCCGCCGCTATACCGGACAACATTGCGTTCTTTGCCGATTTCATGTTAAAACAAAACGTCGGCAGGTACCATTGGTTTGAACGACAAGGTTTCACCCTACAAAACGCCGGTGCCGGCGTCATTCGGTGCGTTTATGTCGTTGACCACGCCTCGTCGCTTCACAACCTCGCACTCGTCAACGAGACCGTTTCGCTTGCTGGAGGTTGCCTTGAACTTGCTCCATTCACCGTTGTAAGCCCCATGTTGGAGGGTGACAAAGACGAACAAGCCGAATGTGAAGAGGAAGCCGGCCCCGGCGAAACCCCTTCACAATCCTTCCCTCAAGAATCGTCCGTTGTCGGCATGGAGGTGGCCTGAATGTGGCTCTTCGTTTCCGGCGGTTACTTGTCCATCGTGGCCCACCGTCATCAGCCTGACGACCTCCTTGTACGAGCCCGTCACGCCGACCACATCCAGGCGGTCTTTCCCGACGCTCAAGTGGTGTTCATGCGAGCAGCTGACTATCCTTACCGCACCGTGTTGCCGCGTGAGGTTGTCCAACAGGCCGTTGGCGAGTACTTGTTGACGATGCAGTATGACAACTTCAAGAACAGCATCATCGATGACGAATATCACGACGTTTGCCTTGATGTTTGGCGCACGATGTGGGCTTTTGGTGAACGGCACAAAAACCGAGGTGCTTGAATGCGCAACAGCCAAACCCACCCGCTCTATGTGTCGTGGTTTCCTCTTGAGGGAGACGACGGCAAACTGGGCATCACCTTGTGTCCGGGAAAGTATCAACCCGTTGCTTCCACAGGCAGTTGGGACCGGCAACTCGATGTTGACCTGCAGGCATTGGCCGATTCGGGCGTTACCCGTCTCATCAGTTTGATCACCGATGAGGACATGGAGGTTCTACGCGTCCCGGATTTACCCGATGAAGTGGCCCGAATGAACCTCGCTTGGGACCACCTTCCTCTTCCCGATACCACCGCCCCTACCGAAGCGTGGATGGAACGAGCACGGCCCGTGTTTGCCCATCTGCTTGACGCCGTTCCTGGAGGCGAGGTAGCGGTCGCTCATTGCATGGGCGGACTCTCAAGGGCTGGGACGTTTGTTTGCATCTATCTTTGGTTGCGAGGGATGTCAATGCGAGATGCCATTCAACGTGTTCGTGAAGTGCGTAGCCCTCACGCCATCAATGCCCGGCAGGTCGCATTCTTGTTGCTCCTCGAGGCGGGTGACCGCAAGGGAGATGATTGAGAATGAATGCGAAAACTATCCCAATCATGTTTAAACCAACAAAGAGAAAAAAGAGGGGAAAACAATGAACAACAATCCAACAAAAATAATGATGCAAATGATCACCAACCATGTTGGCCACAACGAATACGAACACTATCTGGACGAAGCGAATTTGAGCGTCGAGGAAATGCTCGCTTTGAGTGAGGCATTGTACAGCCTTTTTTCGGCTCAATGGGAAATCCAACAGGCACCCAACAACCATGGCGTCAACCCGTTTGATGTCATCTCTCTGCTTGAAGCACGTGTTGCCATTCTCGCACGAACTGGAAACGAAGGATATGCTGATTGGATGCGAGACATGTGGGAACTTGCGCTTCGATACTCTGACCAAGCTGGACTCAGGCGCAAGTTCAACCTCTTCGCTGAATTGATTGCATCAACCAAGGCAGATCTCTCCAGAGAGGAACGCTCAATCTTCTTCTACACCCGTGCTCTCAATCGGCTTGCCCATCTCACCGATTATTGGATTGGAGAAGATGAAGCACGACCGTTGTGGAACGAGCTCATGGAGTACGCCCTTACGTCCATGGTAGGCGATGAACAGCACGCGGTGCTGAAGGTCATCAAAGGCAATGCTCCGTGGTTTGCAGAAGAGAACGAAGAGCACTTCCAAGGTGGACACTTCGTCAAGGAGCAGGTGTGAGGACAATGAAATGGGAGCCGAGCGATGCATTGGTAGCATGGGGTAACGAACATTTTGGCAGGATGCCTGTGGGTAGTGTGTGGGCGCCCGATGACAGCGGTGTGCAATATCAGAAATTGAGCCAGACCAGTTTTCTGCTCATTTTTCTTCTCAATTTTCCGCAGGCTCAGGAATATCATGAGAAATTCACGATTCTCATGGAGGCTTGTGGTTATGCTGTCTCCTGAAGAATTGGCGGGCGATGGAGGATTCGAACCCCCGTCTCCGGCTCCGAAGGCCGGAAGGATATCCAGACTACCCTAATCGCCCGTTGAACCCGCGAGAGGCCCCCCCTTCTTGAAGAAGGCGGGTGGCGTGGCTCGTCCATGGCGCGCTCCCTCCCGTGC
>JAURDW010000015.1 GCA_030827745.1 Candidatus Poseidonia sp. | reverse complement strand
GGACGCACGCCCTTGGCCGGACCGGTCAGCGCTTGGGTTCTCTGCACTCACGGTCCCCGTGGTGTTGGGATTGGCGGGCGCAGGTCTGTTTTTGGCTGGTTTACTGAACACGCCTGCATATTTGGCCTCGAGTTCAATGCCGTTCGTGACCGACCCCCCGGTTTTCCTCAGTTTATTGGCGATGGAAATCGTCGGTGAGGACGCATGGGTTCGCTTGATTTGGGCGCACCCTTGGGTGCATGCGGGCGGTATGTTGATGCTCTTCGCCTGGATTTCCATTCTCCCCATACCGACCTTCCCAGGGGGGCGTTTGCTCATCGCTCGGATGGGTCTCTTGGAAGCTCGGAGTTCGAGCACACAAAGCCTCGTCGTCATCACGATGTTGTTTTGTGCCTATGTTTTCGGGGTCTTCAACTCGTTTTCGTTGTGGTACCTCGTTTTTGCTCTGTTGCTTCCATTGCTGTTCTTTTTTGGCACCGACCTCCGCATCCCCATGTTGCTCAACGAAACCACGGGGCTCAGCGAGGGCGATCACCGCAGAATGGGAGGCGTCCTTCTGCTGCTCTTTGTTTTCCTTCTTCCAGCCGCACAACCTGTCGTTCATGATGAGAATTGGGATTCCGAGATGACGTTTGAGGTTGTTGAGCCTGAAATGGCCGTCCTGCTCGCCAACGGTTCGTGGCACTCAAGCACCAAAGTGACGTTCACCAACCCCTCTTCCCTTCAGCAACCCTACGCCGTAAAAGCGGTCTTTGCAAGCGAGCATCACGACTGGTCGATAGAATGGGATTGCGATGGAGAAGACAGCTTGAACATCGATGGGGAAGGTTGCGGTTCTGAATTGCTCCCGCAACGCAAGGCCTACTTTTGGATGAACTTGACATGGGCAGGGGCTTCATCTCCCACCTCGGCTGCAGGAAGTTACATCGTCGCCGTAAACGACGATTACGAAGTGGTTCCTTTCACGGTCCGGCCTGCCCTTGAAGTCGTGCCTGGCGAACGTTGGTACGACGAACTCAACGGGGCCACAGCCATGCGATGCATTGACCTCTCAGGCAGACTCATGAACTCGTCATGGCTGGACATCGAAATTCTTGGACAGGACATCGAAGGCCTTCAAACCGCTCTCGTCACGCTTGAGGGGACCGGGAGTCTGAGCGACAACCTCACGGAGGTCCCCGAGCGTTTGTGCCTCACCGGCCTCGACCCTTTGGTGTTTCAATCAGCAATGAGTGGCCTGCGGTTGAACAACGACACGTTCGTTCCTTTGCTCCCCGAACGTCGGCCTCTTGTGGGCTTCGTTCCTTTGGAAGGGTGGACCGTCCATGCCAGTGACGGCCCTTCTTGGGGGGCTCTTCTCGAAGACGGCGGTGTTTTGCAAGGGGACGGAGAGCACTGCCCCATCAACGGCAGCATCAGCACACCACCACGCCCCATGGACGGGCAATGGACTTGGGACATGTCTCTGCGTGCATCCGGCGCCATTCCTCTCGTTGAAGCGGGACAAAACCTCACGTTGCTCTTGAACGAAGGCGAGAATGTATCGGTCTGCACGGATGCTTTCTCGCCCTATCCAAAGGCCGTTTTCGAGGTGGTTGAAGGCCCCGAACTCATGGTGCAGTGGATGGGGACCGAAACCCGTTTCTGGTCATCACCTTGGGCGGTGGCTTCCAACGGGACGCTGCTGAACGCTGGAATGGGGGAACTGAAGTTCACCAACCCCGGGGCCGAACCCGTTCCATTCCGTTTGGCTCGAGAAGGAAGTTTGGGAGACGACTGGCAGCACACATGGGACGGACAAGCCTTGGCTCCAGGCATCACGAACCTTTCCTTCCTCCCTCCAAACACACCGCTCTCAACCATGTGGTTGACCTACGAGTCCGGTTCGGTCGTCGTGCATTTGGCGAGTTATGCTTGAGGGAACACCATGCGAATATCCATCCTTGGTCTCGGTGCCTTGGGTCGGGTGTTTGCTGCAGCGTTTGCCCGAACCGAGCACGAAATTCATCTCCATGTCCGAGGTGAACGGGGTGCTCATGCCATGCTTGAGGGCCTCCACATCCGCGGGGCATCGCAGGAACAAACGCCCGCTGAGCGGTTCATCTTCACCTGCGAAGAACTCGAACGGCCTCCCTCCTTTGAACAACAATCGGATGTGGTGATTCTTGCCGTTAAATCGCATTCTCTGCCTTCACTGCTTGATGTCGCCGCCGCTCTTCTCAAGCCCAACGGGACGGCGCTGACGATCGCCAACGGCCTTGGGCATGTCCAAACCCTCGGCCGGGCGCTCGGCCCTCAACGCGTCGTGGCGGCCACCACGACTCACGGAGCATACATGGCTGCAGGAAGGTCGGTGGTTTGGGCCGGAAAAGGGTCGGTGCAACTTGCCACCACCGCATTGGGTCCGTCTCAAGCACAATTGGAGGTTCTCGTGGATGCCTTCGAGGAGGCAGGTCTTTTCCCTTCGGTTTGTGAGGATGCGGCGACGATGATTTGGGACAAAGTGTTGCTCAACCTTGCCATTAACCCCCTTGCAGCGCTCACCGGTCTTGAAAACGGTGAGTTGTTGGTTTCCGAAAGGTTCGATACATGCATGATGGTTTACCGAGAAGCGGTCCGTGTGGCCCGAATGGAACGGGTTCCGGTTCCCGATGAGGTCGCCTTTGAGCATCGGCTACGAACGGTGTTGACCACCACGGCTCAGAACCAATGCAGCATGCTGCAGGACATCAAATCAGGACGGACGACAGAAATCGATGCCTTGAACGGTGCGCTGGTCGACCTTGCAGAGGTGCACGGTTTGTCCGTGCCCGTCAACCAAGTGCTCACCGCCCTTATTCGGGCGTGTCATCCTTGACGAAATCCACGTTGAAATGCAAACCGCGGTTTTGCCGTTGTGCGAGGGCGTCGGTCACCACAAGGTGGCCAATGAGAGCCAGATTTCTCAACTCAACGATGGCTCTTGAAGGCAGGCTCCCTTTCCAAATCAATTCAATTTCTTTGTTCAGCAAGGCCAAACGGCGTTCCGCACGGCGCAGGCGCTGATTCGAGCGAACGATGCCGACCTCTTGGGACATGGTGCTGACAAGACTTGTTCGGTCATGGACGATGGGGGCGTGTTCTTTCTGAACGTCAAGGCCGTCAGCCCGCCACGGCGGGTGTTGACCTTCGTAGGCTTCAGGCGGACGGTCGATGAGGTGCTGAGCCACGCGATGGGCGTAGACCACGGCTTCAAGCAGGCTGTTCGAAGCCAAGCGGTTGGCGCCGTGCATCCCCGTGCACGCCACTTCGCCGATGGCGAACAGGTGCGGCATGATCGCCTTGGTTTGGCGCACATACGCCCGGCCCACGGCATCAACTCGGATGCCGCCCACCATGTAGTGAGCGGCGGGAACGACCGGAATGGCGTCGACGCCCAAGCGGAGCCCTTCCTGGGCCAACCTTCCGGCAATCGTGGGGAATTTTTTCCCAAGTTGGTCTTCGTCCAGATGCGAGGTCACGAGGAGAACATGGGATGTGCCCGAGGTTTTCATTTGTTGGTCAATCGCCCGAGCAACGATGTCTCGCGTCGCCATGGATCCCTCGGGAGAATGCTTCAGCGTGAAGGAAAATTGCTCGGGCGACGGGGGATTTCGTTCGCCTCGTTCAGCATTCTGAACTTCCCTCTGCCACGCCCTCAGGCCCCCGTTGTCCAAGAGAACAGCCCCCTCGCCACGGAGGGCTTCGGAAATCAAAAACGGGCGTTCTCTGTTGGACCATAGAGCTGTGGGATGGAATTGGATAAAGGCCAAGTCATCAACGCAAGCCCCCGCTCTATAGGCCATCGCCAAACCATCTCCTGTCGCCACGCTGGGGTTGGTGGTCTGCTTCCATAGCTGGCCGACCCCTCCGGTTGCAAGAATCACCGCATCCGCCTCGAGCGTGACCACCTCCGTGCTGACTTGGTCCAAACACCACACGCCCGCAACCCCGGAATCGGGGGTGCGGTGTTCGCGTTGAATCAAATCAATCGCCAACGTGTTTGGTCGCAGGTGAATCCGCTCGTGTGCTTCAGCATAGGACGAAAGCGCCCGTTCAATTTCTCGGCCGGTCGCATCTTTCGCATGGAGGATTCGCTTGCTGGAATGCCCACCTTCTTTGGCCAATGAAAAACTCCCATCGCTTTCCTTTTCAAAGCGGACCCCCATGGCGATCAGGTCTTGAATTCGGTCCGATGCTTCCGAGAGGATGCTCCGGACAACGGCTTCATCGCACTGGCCGTCACCGCTACGTAAGGTGTCTTGGACATGGGCTTCCATGGCTTCTTTGTTCGTTTTGTCCAGGATGGCGGCAATCCCTCCCTGTGCCCAATTGGTTGAGGAGTCCTTTGTGCGCTGTTTGGTGACCACCGTGACCTGATGGCCAGCATCCGCAAGCATGGATGCTGCAAAGAGACCAGCGATGCCGCTGCCGACGATCACCACGTGCGCCATGAACTCCCCTCGTTTCTGCCCTCGTGCCTCCCCTTCTTGACCGTGCTGGCCTTCGGGAACCCACCCTCACCTCAAAATCACTATGAAGCATGGCGGTGTGGAAGGCATGAGGTCCACGAATGGTGCTTGGTTTGTCCGCTCGGAAAATCATGACCGTGGTGGGGGCTGCTCTCCTGCTCTTTGTGGTGGCCAACGTCCAATTCGGAGCCGTTGCCCCTCGCCTCATCGATGGGGCAGAGGGCTACAAGTTGGATTCGTTGCTGATGCTTGAGCCGACGTGTTCGCCCAGCACGGTGGAGGCGGAACTTCGGGATACGGGGACTTCGTACTGCTTGGGCGAACCCGGACAATGGTCGGGTGCGGACATCCTGATGTTGATGGAGGGCCTTTTCCTGTTTGTGTACGGCTTTGAACTTCCACAAAACAAAGCTTGGGCAAAGCGCTTGCGAAAAGCAGGCTTCGTCATGGGCAGTGTCTTCGTTGGTTTGGCCGTTCTCGACCGTTTGGGTTGGTTGCCCACTTCAGCCAGTTCACAAGGCCTTGCTGATTTAGCCCCGATGCCTATTGAACCGTGGGTAATTCAGATTCTCTTTGCTGTTTTTGGTGCGTTGATGATACGCGGTCCAAAATATTGGGAGGCTGAAGCCGTGGTTCAGACGCGTGAGAAATTGGAACGGCGGCGCCAAAAGGCGGGCCGTTTCCGTCTTTCCTTTTTTGACAAGGATGTTCACGACAAGAAACATTTGGAGCGCACCGACCGTTCTCGTTTGCTCAGCGGCGACAAAAACCTCGCCATGAGCCGCCGGCGAAGCAGCATTTTGGTGATGGCGACCTGCCCGTACTGCAAGGGTGCGGGGTGCAAACACTGCAATCAACACGGCGTGTTTTGAACCGGCTTCGGCGGTCCATTGAACGTGCCCAAAACCGCGTGACTGAGCCTCGGCTATTCGTATTGTTTAAATCCTGTAAGAGACGGGTGTTTAGGATGTGGTGGAAGAATCTTCCACCCTTTGGGGAAGAAGGATGTATCTGAAATCACTCGAAATGCTGAATTTCAAATCCTTCAAGGGCGAAGTGACCGTTCCCTTGGACCGTGGTTTCACCGCCATCACTGGGCCAAACGGTTCGGGAAAATCCAATTGCGGGGACGCCATTCAATTCGTGCTCGGCCCAAAGTCAAACCGAGTCATACGCGCTCAGAATTCAACCGATTTGATCTTCAACGGCGGGAAAAATTCCAAACCCGCCCGTGACTGTTCAGTGACGCTGGTGTTTGCCAACCCCGTAATGGCCAGCGGACGCCGTCGCCTCCCTCTGGACAGCGAAGAGATACGCATGTCGCGGAGCATCCGTCTGACCGCCTCAAACAACCCCGTGACGACCTACCAATTGAACGGGGAGGACAGCACGCAGAAGGTGTTTCATCGGTTGTTGGGCGCTGCAAACGCCCGTCCCGATGGCTACAACATCGTCTTGCAGGGCGATGTCACCAGCCTCGCAAAAATGACGGCCAACGAACGCCGCAAGGTCTTGGACAACGTGGCTGGGGTGACCTCGTACGACGATGAAATTCGAAAAGCAGGCAAGCAAAAAGAGATGGTGGAGAGTTATCTTGAGCGAATTGGGTTGTTGGAAAAAGAACAACTTGAGCGCCTTTCAACGCTGGCGAAAGAGCGTCATGTCGCTCAAAAGGCCAAAGAGGTGGCGGACGCCATCGCCATGACCAATGCCATGCTGCTTCAATCTCGGTACGCCACGCTGAAGAATGAACTGCAATTCCATGTTGACCAACGGCAATCCTACCTCGATGAAAGTCAACATCTGCTTGACGAACACAAGGAGACCGAAAAGGCGTTGTTGGTCCTTGATGACCAAATTGCAGAATTGCAGCAAGAAATCAACCGCTTGACCGGTGGAGAAACCTCAGAACTCGGTCAAGCCATCCAAAACTTGCAGGTGGCGATTGAACTCAATGCCGACCGAATTGCAGAAGCCACGCGGGAGGCCGAGGAAGACGCTGAAGAATCGGTGGCTTGTGGAGAGGAATTGGCTGAAGCGAGCGAAGAATTGGAGGCCTTCAAAGCCAATCTCGCCGAGGCCAACGTCGCTTTGGAAGGCGCGCTTCAGGCGTTGAAGGAAGCAAAGAGTGAGGAAGATCAGATTCGTCGAGCGCTTGAATCAGCGGGTCAGAAAAATCAGGATTTGAGCCAAGCCCTGACGGATGCCGAAACCCACGCTGAACGCCAACAAGGTCACCGGAACCAAGCCCAAAGCGATGTTGACCGGTTAGCGGTTGAAGCCGACCTGCTCAGTCAACAACTGGCCTCCGCCCAAGCGGAGGAAGAGGACATTCGTCTTTCGTTGGGCGAGTTGGAGATCAGCTTGGAACGGTTGAACGAAAACGCCCCTGAATTCGACCGCGAAGCCTTGGCCAAGGCTCTCTTGGATGCCCAGCGAAGCGAGGCCCAACTCGCTGAAGACCGCGGGCGAATTGAGGTGAAACTCCGTGAAGCCGAGCGTGCTCTGAATCTTGCCAAATCGGAGATGGAGCAGAAATCGGGTGCGAAAGGGCTTGCTGGGGGGGCAAGCGCCGTCCTTGCGGCACGGGACCGTCAAGAACTCACGGGCATCATCGGGACCATAGCAGAGTTGTGTGCTCCCAAAGATTCCACCCACGAAGTGGCGCTTGCAACGGCCATCGGTGCGGGCATGGCTTCGGTCGTTGTCGACACCGACGAGGACGCCGCTCGTGCCATTCGATGGCTGGCCGAAAACAAAGCGGGCCGGGCCACCTTCCTGCCCCTTAACAAACTCAACAGCACCCGCCCTGCAGGCCGTGCTGTCATCACGGCTCGCAAAGACAACGTGCTCGGTTTTGCTCATGAAATGCTGGACTTTGATCCACGGATTGAGGTTGCGGTTCGGTTTGCGCTTCGCAACACCTTGGTCGTGGACACCATGGCCACGGCACAACGGCACATGGGTGGCATCCGTTTGGTGACCCTTCGGGGCGACGTCGTTGAAGCGGGTGGCGCCATGGTGGGCGGTTCAAGGCGAAAAATGACGATTGCCTTCGGCGGCCGGATACAAGGCGCCTCCGAGGTGGAAAAATACACCGCCCAGGTTGAACAGTACACGCTCACAGAACAAACCGTGAACGAGGCGCTCCGGGAGGCACGAGGGCGTCAACAAGACCTTCGAAACAAAATCAACGCTCTTGTGGACGATTCATACGCCAACGAAGTTCGGGAGTTGCAGGCAGAAAGGAAGCAGGTTCTTTCGGGCCAGAAACGGGCTCGAGAAGTGGCTCAAGGCTTGGAAAGCAAACTGGACGATGTTCGGCGGGACGCTCAAGACGCGCTGCGGGCATTGGATGCGGCCGAGCGCACCCTCCAACACGCCCTCGATGCGAAAATTGAGGCAAAGGCTGCCCTTGAAGCGGCAAGCCCCGGGCACCTTCGTGACCGAATGCATGCTGCGAACTTGAAGCGTGTCGCCGCTACCGGCGAGCAAGAAAAAGCCCAAGAAACATTGGCCAGCGGGACCAACCATCAAGCGGTTCTCCAGCGCCGCGTTGACGACATCAAAAAGCGGTCTGCGACGCTCCTAAGGAACAAAGAGGCCCGGTTGGAGCGCCTTGATGAGTTGGAGGCTGCCTTAGCCACCGACCGCATTGAACTGAAGGCGAAAAAAGATGAACAGGCGGTGTACCTTGAGGAGAACCAAGGACTTGAGCAAGAGCGCCAAGAACTGACGGACAAGCGAGCCACGCTTCGTGTTCGGAACGAAGAGCGGTTGACTAAGGCCGAAAACCACCGCCGTCTTGCCCACGATCTCGGCCGAGTGATGGGTGAAAAGGAAGCGGAAATCCAGGTTATGGCACAGGAACTCTTGGACGCCAACTTGTCCTTGACCGACCTGCCCGAGAATCTTGAGAACGTTGGTGAACTTGAACGCCGACTTCGCAAGCATCAACGCACGATGGAAGCCTTTGGCAACGTCAACATGATGGCGATCGAGCAGTACGATGCCTGTCAGGCACGTCTCGATCTGATGAAGGACGAATTCGCTATGCTGCAAGCCCGCCGAAAACACCTCCTCGACATCACCGAACAGTTGGAAAGTCAACGGAAGGAACGCCTCCTGACGGTCCTCAAGAAAGTCAACGTGAACTTCAAGAAATCGTACGACGAACTCTCCGATGGAGGTCGGGCGGAACTTTTCCTTGAGAACCCCGATGAACCTTTCAAGGGAGGTTTGGAGTTGTGGGCCCAACCACGCGGGAAGTCCTCCAAAGTCAGCCGACAGCAACTCTCGGGTGGTGAACAATCCATGGCAGCGTTGGCGCTTATCTTCGCCATTCAAGATTACGACCCAAGCCCGTTTTACTACTTTGATGAGGTCGACCAAAACTTGGATGCGTACAACGCCGAGCGTATCGCTAAAATGTGCCAGCAACGCAGCCAGCGTGCCCAATTCATCATGGTCACGTTGCGTAAGGTGTCGCTCAAACTTGCCGACCATCACATCGGCATCACGCACGGTGGCGACGGATGCAGCCGGCGCATCCTTGACTTTGACCGAGAGCGTGCCATGGCCTTGGGCGAGGCAGCGCTCAAGGAAGCCGAAGCCGACGTCAAAAAGAACGAGAGCCGTATCATGGATGCCGTTGCGGCAGCCGAAGACATGCCGCTGGTTCCCGATGAAATTCCAGTTCCCAAAAGCCTTGGAGGCCTCGTGCCCCACCTCGCCACGCAAACGCAGGAGGAGGATGTTCAGCCACAACTGGGTGGGCTGCTTGAACGGACCCTTGAAACCACGGAGGACATCAACGAACGAGCAGAAGTGGCCTCTCAACTCTTGGAAGATGGCGAGACACTGAAGGCGGAGGCGGAAGAACCCGTTGAAGCCACGGATGAATGAGGTGAGCAGGTGGTGGAAGGACAGCGAGGTTTGGACCGATGGTTTCTGCAACAGGAAATCATTGACGAACTGCTCGCTCACGGTGAAGACGAAGCCGAGGCTGCGCTGTTTGGAAAACGCATTGCGGCCATCGCTGCTGCGGAAGAGGCCGAACACCAGAGCCTGCACGACCCGTTTGACCGTTCGGTTGCCCTGGTGCTGTCTTTGGTCCGGGAAGAGGCCTTTAATCCATGGAACGTTGATCTTTCAGCCTTTTTGACGGTGTTCTCCCAACGAGTACGAGAAGGTGAAAACCTCGATTTACCCGCTTGCGGTCGTTTAATCCGCCTCTCATGGGAAGTGCTCCATCATCAGTCTGCGGTGCTCTTTGACCGCATCCAACCTGCGCAGGAAGAGGAGTTCTGGGACGAGGATGGGATGTTTGGTTGGGAGAGCGAATACGATGACGAAGCGTTCTTCTTCACCCAATCCGTTCTCGAAGGCGCTGCTGATGAGGTTCTGCCGAGTTTGTTTGACAAACGGGTCCGTCGCGACGAGGGTCGACCCGTGACGCTCGCTGAGTTGCTCTCAGCGTTCAAAGATGCTGCCGACGATGCGGCGAGTTTGAAACAGAGGGAAATCAATCGTTTGGAGCACGAGCGTGAATTGAGCGAGTATCTTGAGGATGTTGGAGGGCGAATGCACAACGAAGACCTCGAAGGTGACATCGAACGTTGTTGGTCGGCCCTGAAGGCCACATGTGAAGAGCTCGGGAGCGATACGGTACCGCTGGTTCATGTGATGGCTAAACTTGAGCCGGTGCTGGCTCGTGTTTTTGGATTTGAGGAGGAACACGCGCAAAGTGAAGCCTTTGTTGCTTCGTTCATCGCAGGCCTGTTCTTGACACACCGGCGCATTGCGAGCATCTCGCAAGAAGGCGAGGCGGTTGCGAACATCATGATCACCGACCTCTGGCCCGCAATGGACTCCTTTGAAGACATCCTGGAAGAGGTTGAGCGCTTGATGGCGAACGAGTCGAACGACCTTGAGGGTCAAGCCACGGGCCTGGACCACCGCATGGAGGCCATCGCTTCGCGGGCCCGACGGGCAGAGGAGCGAGAGGCCCGACGTCAGGCAAAATTGGCTGCAAGTGAAGAATCGCCCTCTGCTTCAAAGGTTGAAGAGGGCATTGTCTCCATCGTCGATGATGCTGATGATGCCGTGAATAAAACCGCCGGTGAAGGGACACCAGCGACCGGCTTTGATGATCACGAATGGCTGGTTGAATAGGGGGGGAAAATGATGTCTGAAATGCCGCTTGAAACCTTGATTGAAGCCACCTTGTTCAGTTCGGGGAAGTCGATGAGCGTGCAGGAATTGTCGGAGGCTTTGGGCTACGACGCTGATGAGATGTTGGATGCGCTTGGAAGCCTTCAGGCCACGCTTCGTCGCAGAAAAGGTGGAGCGTTGCAACTTGCCGAGGTGGGCGACCGCTGGGCCTTGGAGGTCAAACCCGTGATTGCAACACACCTGCCAAAAGCAACCAAAACGGACATGCCTCCAAAGTTGTTGAAAGCCGCCGCCCTAATCGCCTATCACCAGCCCATGCCTCAATCGAGGTTGGTGGAATTGTTGGGGCAGAAAGCCTACGATTACGTTCGCGAATTGGCCCAACTCGGCATGGTGGACCGGCGAAAAGATGGAAACACTCGGCGTCTGGCAACAACTCGACGCTTTTCTGAAGCCTTTGGATGCCCACATACGGACCGAAAAAAGGTGAAGGCGTGGTTTCGAGAACAAGTCCAAGCATCTGGGCTCCTCGACGACCTCGGGGCCAACGATGTCCTTCGTGAGGAGGGGGAACGTGACGGCACGATTCAGGCTTCCCTTCCCGTAAGTGAGGAAGAGTGAACTTCAGTTTCCTCGCAGTTCTTTGAGCCATGCTTCGACCTGACTTTGGCTGCGGTGGCCCTCGTGGGATTGGATTTTCGACGCCAATGTTTCAATTTCATCGCCGATGGCTCCGGCACTGACGGCCATGTTCTTTGCATGGAGTTTCATGTGGCCCGCTTGAATGCCCTTGGTTGAGAGGGCTCGCAATGCGCCCAGATTCTGGGCAAGCCCCGCGCAAAGCATGATCCCTGCCAATTCTTGAGCACTGTCGACACCCAAGATGGCGAGGTTGGCTTGTGCTGCAGGGTGGACCTTGGAGGCGCCTCCAACGATGCCCACGGCCATGGGCAATTCCATGGTGCCGACAAGATTTCCCGAATCGTCTTGTTTCCAGTCGGACATGGAGGTGTAACGTCCATGGTTCACGCTTGGCCAAGCGTGGCAGCCCGCTTCAATGGCCCTCCAGTCTTGGCCGCAGGCCAGCGCTACGCTGCTGATGGCGTTCATGATGCCTTTGTTGTGGGTGGTGGCTCGAAACGGGTCTTCAACGGCAAAGATGTGGGCTTCCAGGATGCCTTGAATGACGCTCAAACCGTCTTCGCGCGTGCCGTCCGAGGCCAGTTCTTCGGGCGTGAAGGTGGCTGAAACTCTTGAGAGCCGATGGGCGGCAAGGTTGGAAAGGATGCGGAGGTGGGCCCGGCCGCCGCAAAGCGCCTCGATTCGGGGGGCGACGCGTTCAACCATGGTGTTGACGGCGTTGGCGCCCATGGCGTCCCTGCAATCCACGAGCACGTGGACGACGAGCATCTCGCCCATGACGGTTGGCAATTTGCGGCAACGAATGTCTTTGCAGCCCCCTCCCAAGGCAATCATTCGGGATGGAATGTCGTTGCAAAACGCGATCAAAGCCTCCTTTGCACCTTCCACAGCGGTCACGGCCTCGTCGATGTTGGCAACGTCCAGCAGCTGGATTTGCCCAATCATCACCGGGTCGTCGTTGTTGGTGGTGAACCCACCCAATGAACGGCAACGCTTCGCCATGTTTGATGCAGCCGCCACGACGCTTGATTCTTCAACGCAAAACGGGATGAGATACGATGCGCCGTCTATGAGAAAATTGGTAGCGACGCCCACGGGCAACGACATCGTTCCGATGACGTTCTCGATCATGCGATCGGCTGCTTCCTCGCCCAACTCGCCGTGGGCGGCTAAGGCGTTGATATGTTCTGGTGAGAGGTTGCACGCCTCAGCCACGATGGTTCGTCGTTCTGCGACGCCCTGATTGTACAAGCCCTTGATTCGACTGTTTTCCACCGGCACGGTTGTCCCCAGTTGGGTGGGTGGCCGAGCCGTTCTTTGAATGAATCGCCTCCCGCGCCGAGTGGCGGAATTAACGGATTTAACGCTTTGATTAACGCGTTAGGGGTGCGTTAATTGGGCGTTAACTCAACGGAAAACTCAGTCTTGGCTTTCCGATTAACGGGTTGTAACATGTCCTTTGGCCCACGTCAGTGAATGAAACATCAAATACCTGAAGTTCGTTTGGCCATTATGGTGCAGGAATCACGCTTCTATGGATTGCCTCTCCTCGATGTCAACCCGTTCTCCACCCGTCCGCTCGAAGCCGGGGATGCAGGGAAACTCATTGGTCGGTCCGAGGAGTTCGGTCTTCTTCGGACCTATCTGAAATTGGGGACGGCTCGTCGCATCATGCTGACCGGTCCATTGGGGTCTGGCCGGACGTCGCTGGTTCGCTGTCTGAAGCCCTATGCAGGAGCGTTCATCTCGATAGATCACCTTCCCGCTCAGGCGCCTGCCCAAGCCATGCTCGAGATGTGCTATCAGCAATTGATCGGGGGCGAAACGTTGCCGGAGCGCACCGAATTGGTGAACCGATTGGTGACGGAAATGTATGCGTACAGCGATAAACTCCCTCTGGTGGTCATCGACGTTCCTGCAAGCGACTTTTCAGTTGTTGACGTTGCTCTTCGAGATGCTCATTCCTCCCTTGAAAGGTTGAACGCCATCGTGATTTTGGTGTGCGATGTCCGGGAGCGAAACCATCTTCCTGCAACGGTGATCACCGGTTTTGAAAGGTTCCTGCTTTCACCGTTTACGCCCACCGATGTGGTTGAGTTGGTTGAGCAACGGCTTCGGGAAATTGGCGTGGTCAACAGCAACTTTACCCTGCAAGATGCCGAAACTCTCCTCGAAGGATGCAGCGGTTATCCGGCTGAAGTTTTGGCGGTGCTGCGTGATGCAGTGGACAAGATTCGCATCCAGCATGCGGAGGGGGTGGCCCCGCCTCATTTTGACACCTCGGCGCGCTTGCAACCTCGTGACGAGCCTCAACAAAGAGGGGGCATTTGGAACCAAGAGCGCAAGGAAGGCCCTTCACAGGCACATCTCAACGAACACCCCAAGACGGTAGACGAAAGGATGGGGGGGCCGACGACGAAGGATTCAGGACACATCATCGACGCCTCCATGCCGTGGAATCAGCGCGATGAAACCGCCGCTGCCTCGGGGGTTGCAGGTTCATTCGATGAAGAGGAGGAACAACCGCTTGAACCAGACCGCCCTGGGTTTGATTTGGACATTGACCGGCTTGAGCGCTCCCTCACCGGCGACGATCCGCTCAAACCCGACGACTTCGCAAGCGACATCATCGACGCCTCCAACCACTCCACCCGCACACCGGTGAGAAGCGGGACCTTCGGGAGCCTTGTCGGCCGGAACAAGGTCTCGCTTTCGGCCACTGAATCCATCAAAGAAGATGCCAGGAACCGGCCTGTTCGGCTTGAGGATTATTCGGAGGCCGCTGAATGGTGGGTTGAAGAGTCCTCGATGGCTGAACCCGAAGAGGCGCTGGTGGAAGAGGGCGATTCGGCTGCCTTAATTCACGATGAAGTTGGCTTACCCGCCCCAGAAACGGATGTTTTTCCCTACGCAGGTGAAACCGTTAGAGATGACGAAGTGAATGGCGAGGCCTTGCCTGCAACCCCGGGGGCTGCTCTGGACGTCCCTGTTGACCTGTCGGAGTCGCCCCTTTCTTCGGTTGACCGGACCGTGCTCAACGCCTTGCTGCAGCTGCTCACTGGAAAAAACAAGGTCGCCCCCGATAACGACGTTCAACATCTGGTGGATTTTTTCTCCAGCCGGCGGGCGGAACGCTTGGGTGCGAAGGAATCCTACGCGCTTGACAAAATCGCCCTCGGCTCACTCAGCATCGCCGAGACCTATGTCGTTGGCGTTTCGAATCAGCGAGCGTTTTCTCCCTCAGACGCAGAAATCTTGCAACATCTGGACATCAAACGATCGAGGCTCTCGCAGATCAGTAACCGCCTTCTCAAGCACGGTATTTTACAAGTCCGACCTTCCGGGCGAACACGGAAGTATATGCTTACTCAGGCGGCTCGGGCGCAACTTCTCGCTTGGGGCGCCCTCAAAGGAGGTGAGGCTTGATGTCGTGGAACGTGGCATGGTCGTGGCAGGCTGATGCTCGTTTGGCCACCATGGCTGCCGTGGAAGGCGGTATGGTGGTGAGTTCGGGACTGGATTTGATTCTGTTGGAATCCGATGGAAGTGTTCGCTGGAAGGTGCAGGTCCCGTTCAAAGTCCATGCTGCTCGTGCCGTGCAGGGGTCCATCGGTTTGCTCGCGGCGCACGGCTTCTACATCATGGATTCCTCAACGGGAGTTTTGGTCAGCGAGGGTCGGAGCACTCCAGGGGGCTTCAGCGACCTTGCCGCCCGCCCTGGTGGGGGCTGGGTGCTCGCCGGTCGCAAGGGGCAACTGCATCTTTTTTCCAATCAAGGCCGAGGCATTCGCCGCGTTGACAGCGGCCCCGTGCGCCGTCTCGTGGGCTGGCTTGACCGGGAACATCTGATTTGGCAGGACCCCGAAGGTTGCCTTTGGTGCGGACGATTGACGGGAGATGACAAAAAACGACGCATTGAAGACCGCTCTTGGAGTTGGTGTTCAACACTTGAAAACGGACGATTGCTCCTGCAAAGTGCCGATGGTGGTTTGTGGGAAGGCGTTCCCCATCCGTTTGGTTGGGACCAACTCGAACGTTTGGAAAGCGATTCTCTCGAACCGATGGATGCTGTTCGTTCTGGCGACGGTTGGTGGGTGCTCGGGATTGAGGGGCACCTTGTGTCGCTTTCAACGGTTCGAAACGACGAAGACGAAGAGCGCCCGCTTACGGAGCGCATGAACCTCGGGGACTTGCTTGTTCTTTGCACCCCCGACGCCATGGCAACCGCTACGAGAGATGGATTGGTTCGCCGATGGACGGCCCCTCATCTTTCAGAAGCAGAGCGCGAGGGCCGTTACAAGGCGGTGGCTGAAGCGGCGATGGCTCGGAATTGGGAAGAGCGCCGCCAAATGTTTCTTCGGGCTCAGGAAGCAGAGGATTTGGGGAAAGTGTCGTTAGCTATCGAACTTTACGAGGCCTTGGGGCGCAGTGAAGATGCTCGCCGTCTGCTTGGGAGAATCAAGGAGGGCGATGCCTGATGTCCGAACTGACTTCCCTTACCGTTCAACGGGTTGAGCATTATTTGGACATCACGAAAAGGGCCCGAGCGAAGGCCACACGCACGGTTGATGAAGCCAGTGTTGAGGGTCAAAAGTTGACCGTGATGCTTCGCATGGCGGACGATTACGCCGCAGATGCTCAACACTTTCTCGGCATTGGAGACCTCGTACGAGCTTTTGGAGCGATCAACTATGCGCACGCTTGGATCGATGCAGGAGTCAAAATCGGTTGGCTTGACGGTCACGGAGACGACGTGCTGTTTACGCTCCCCTAGGTCGCTTACAGCGAGTCAATGAGAGCCAAATGGTTGTTTTGTCTGACCTCAACCACCGTGATGTTCGCCTCGTAAAGGCGGCGCTTGAGGACGGTGTCGACCGTCAAAACAGCCCACGACCTCTCGATGGAAAGGGCGAGCAATTCGTCGTCCGTATGGCCCTTAACAGGTGGTTCGACCACGCTGGATTTTTGTTCAAGCAGGTTCAGCAAGAGCGGCTTTGAGCGGGTCCTTTGATGTTGAAGCCGTTCCAATTCCTCAATCACCGAAGGAAGCACAGCCCAAGCACACGGGCCAAGCAGCGCCTCCAACTCACGCTCCACGTTCAACTGAGCGTCCATGCATGCGACCCAACCGCAAGCATCGATGAGCACATGCTGCATCGCACCAACCTCATTCGATGGTGCCGTAGCCGATGAGTCGCCAGCGAGAACCGATGCGGCGAGAGAGCGAAATACGCTGACCTTTATCTGCACAGATAGGAAGGCGGAGTTCAAGGTCTGTCCGTGTTTTCTCCGCATTTTTCGTGACGCCAACGGAGGTGGCCGTGGCCACATTGAGCATCAGCATCTCGTTGTTGCGGAGCGGCTGGATTTTCTCAGGTGATTCACCGTCGCCGGCCACCATATGACTCATCAGGTTGACGCTGATCGAGACAGAGGAATGAATCTCCGGCAGGTCGCCTTTTCGAGCCACCACTTGCCCTGAGAGGTTGTCGGAACTGGTGATGGAGGGGTCGAGGAAGGTGGCCATGCCGCACAGCCCTCCTGCGTGCATCGTGTCAAGATTTAGGCCACCGCCCTGCATGCTGCTGACAACGGCTTCAATCGGTTCCCAAGTTGACTTGTTCCCTTTCTCAACCTTACGTCCCGGCCCGATAACGACCGCATCGCCTTCGTTGAATTCGCCTTCAACGATGCTTCCTCCGATGACGCCACCTTTGAGTTTGGAGGGGCGGGTGCCCGGACGGTTGATGTCAAACGAGCGAGCAACGTGCATGATGGAGCGCTTGTCCTTGGAACGGTCCGGTGTTGGAATCGTGGCTTCAATCGCTTGGATCAACACATCAAGGTTGACATCGTGGTGGGCTGAAACCGGGATGACTGGAGCGTTTTCAGCGATGGTTCCCTTGAGGAAGGCTTTGATTTCCTTGTGGGATTCAAGCGCTCGTTCTTTCGAGACGAGGTCGATTTTGTTTTGGACGATGACAATGTTTTGAATCCCCGCAATCTCGAGGGCCATCAAATGCTCGCGTGTTTGAGGCTGCGGGCAGGTCTCGTTGGCCGCTACCATCAACATCGCACCGTCCATGATGGATGCTCCCGTGATCATGATGGCCATGAGGGTCTCGTGGCCGGGTGCATCGACAAAGGACACAACACGCTTCAACTCGCCTTCGACATCTTCGCCACCATCGGGTCGCTTTCCTGTGGCGTAAAATTGACCTTTGTCGTCTTGGTAAAACGCCGTGTCGGCGTAACCCAATTTGATCGAAATCCCGCGTTTGCGTTCTTCGGAATGGGTGTCGGTCCAAACGCCGGACAGCGCTTGCGTGAGCGTGGTTTTGCCGTGGTCCACATGGCCAACGAGGCCAATGTTCACTTCGGGTTGCGCGGGAAGCGTTCGTGCCATGCTTCCCGTCCTCCTTCATGCCCGCCGATGACCCTCTCGGGTTCACTCCGACGATTCCTCTGCATCGGTTGCGAGGATGGTGTTGAGCGGTTTCTTTCCAGCCTCAACCACTCGGAGGTTGATTTGGCGTGTGTCTTGCGTGACGGTGTTGCCGCGGAAGTTGCGTCGCTTGCGCAATCCGTCGGGCTTGTAGCGGAAACGCTTCTTGCCACCGCCCTTTTCCTTGTGCACAACAACTTGGCCCTTGTAACCCGTTGATTGGGTGACCAGAATGGATTTCCGGTTGCCTCCCTCAAGGTCTCGGCGCATCGGGGTGCCGGTCTTGTCCGAACCGCCCGTGATTTCGAGTTTGTAGCCGCTCAGGGTTTTGTCACCTTCACCAACGAACAAGCCGTCAACGACGTCGCCGATGCGCTTTCCGAGCATCTGTGCGTGGTTGTTTCCAGTGATTTTGAGGGCGTAGGATTTCCCGCCGTTTTTCGGGTCGGTATCGTTGACCACTGCGATAAATTCTGCATCGTTTCCTGCCATGAGAACACCTCTTGGGGACTGACCGACTGGAGACCCGTATTTAGCCCCATCGTCTCGGCTTCAAAGTTCAACGGCGGGCCAGCCGTTTAGGAAGCAGCAATTCAAGACGATGAGCGAGGTCTGCTGGGAGGAAATGAGGCATGCTCAGATGGGTCGTGCGCCCTCGGCCTCCTGGAACCGTGGCCACGCGGCTGGTCACGATGCCTTCTTGCTCGATGTTCTTGATGTGTTTCCACAACGTGGTGTGGCTTTTCGGGCGCTGGTCGTACTCTTCGCAGACCACGGCGTAAAGCCCCTCAACGTCGCCCATGGTCATCGACTCTTCCGTTCGCAGACGCCGGCACATCGCCAAAAGAATCAACATCCCTTGGGGAGGAAGATCGTCAACGATTTCCAATCGCTGCGTTGTGTTGGTCGCCAGTTCTTCGTTGACGAGGTGAAGGTCCTCAACGGTGATGGCCTGCTCCGAATGACCGTCCTGACGGAATTCAGCTCGTTCAGCGGCGCTGCTGAGGTATTCAATCGCACGGCGGGCATCGCCGCTGGCCCCTGCTCGCTCGGCAACCAAACGAACGATGCCGTCGTTCCACGTACCGGGTACCAAGGCCAATTCCGCTCGTTGGCGAGCGATGGCTTCGAGACCCTCGACGCTGTAGGGCGGGACGCGGACGTGGTTTGACTGGCCAAACTTGGACAAGACCGCGGTCTCGAGCACATCCAGCACCTGCTCTTGGCTGATGAGGATGAGAGAAACCGTCCCTTTCCCTTCCTGGTCTTCATCGATGCGAAGAAGTTGGTAGAGCAATTCGTCCCCCGAACGGCGAAGCATGTGGTCAACCTCGTCGAGGACGACGATGAGGTGCGTGGACGTGCGTCGCAGCATCTTTCGCAAACTCATCAGCAATTCACCCATCGACAAACCCCGGTCGGGGTGGCCAGGGTCAAACTGGTGCAAGATGCGTTGAGCAACTCGCATGCTGGTTGAAGCGTTGCGGCAGTTGACATGAGCGACGTTGATTTCTCGCTTTCCCGAGAGGTGGCGCCGGAGGTCGCGACAGAAGGTTTTGGCGAGCACGGTTTTCCCGCTTCCCACCGGCCCCGTGATGACCGCTCGTGCGGCACCTTCGGGCGAACCTACGGTCGTGAATTTTGAGGCCAACACCTCTTGGATATCTTCTCGGCCAACGAGTTCCTCGGGCACGTGGTCAAAATCCAGAATCTCCGGATGGGCGATGATGAGCCCAGCGCCAATCCGGTCCAAGTAGCCCGCCATATCAAGAGAATGCTGATGTCAACCGTTCTAAAAGATGTGGTAGGCAGCAAAGGTGTTGTGCAGGTTTTTGCGAGGTCGCCTTTCCTCAATCAGGGTATTTCGTCAAACTGGTAGCCGGTTTCCCACTTCTTCTCGCCCAACGCCACCTCGAGTTCAAACGGGGTGATCAGCGGTTTGCGGTACTTGACGGCGTCATCGATGGCGATTCGGGGGCAGGCGGTGTTGACGAAGGCGTCAACAGGATAGAAATCAATGAGGTCAGGTCCGACATGTTCCAGTGCGAGGAGGTAACCTTTCTTGCCGTGCTTAGCGAGCATGCGTTTCATGCGCAGCGCCAACGTGCGTCGCATCTGCCCGGGTTTTTCACCGATGAGAATGCCGAATGTGGTCGCCTCTTGAACGCTCATGATAAGGCCAAATCGTTGGCGGAGGATGCGTTCAATGCGCTCCAAGGACATTTCTTCGGCGTCGCCGGTGTAGGGGTCGAGCATCGCCAAGGGTTTTCCCGTGTGAAGCACGAGGCCGATGGGGTGGAAATCCCCGCTTCCTAGAAACAAATAATGGCCTATAGAAGGGTCGTCTCCGGAGTAGTTGCAGCCAAGAACTTGCCCGGGGAAGGAAAGCCGAGCGCCCCCGATGGGCACGGTGACATCAAAGCCCGCCTTTTCCAAACGGTCATGGAAATCAGGGAGCAAGTGAAGGTGCTGGATGGAGCCCACGAGGCCCAGCTTGGTGTCGGTGAGGGGGGCCATTCTGCCGACGGCGTCCATGAATTTCTCTTGGGCTTCGGCCTCGCTCAGCGATGATTCGACCTCTTGATTGGTCAGCCGTTGTTGCGCCATGGCGCGATGACGTTCAAGCCAAGGGAGGACCGGTTGGATCTCAGGGTCACCGTCGTAGGTGACGTTGATGAATTGCGTTGGCATGCCCGAGTCGATGTTCATCTGGGAATGGCCCATGTGGGCCACCAATTCGACGCCCATGAGTTTCATTTTGTCGTGGACGAGGTCGCACGCACCATAACACGGGTCTGCGGCAAGAACGACTTGGGCGCTCGTCTCGGTTTCAATCGTGTCCATCATCTCCAATGCTTGCATCTTGAGGCCTTCGGGAACCTGCAAGGCGATGAGCCGATTGTCGTTTGACCGAATTCGTTCCATCAACTCTTCGAGCTCGAAATCGTGTCGGTCCAAGTCCATGAATGTCCCTCATCGCAAGGGCGGGGCCGCCCCCTCATGAAGCCACCCGTTCGGAAGGCGTTTTGTCGGTTCAGAGTTCGCCGCTAAGCTCAGCCTCTGCGAGTTCCTTTGAAAGCGCTGCAAGTTCCAACAGACTTTCCGATGCACCCTTGTCGTCCGAATCATGGCTTGTCGTTGCTGAAGGCGCATGGCCTGCGTAGAATCCGAGGGGCGTGGCCTGTGCTTCTTCGGTGCTGCGGGCTCCGACAAGAACGATGATGACAAAGGCGAGTTTGTTGACGAGGTCAGCGATGTTGTAGGCCAGCATCATCGAGGCAGCCCCATCCTGTCCTCCAACTTCCAAGGCCCCGATGATGTAGCCTGCAGGGTAAATGGTCCAGCCGATGAGAATGAGGCGACGCAGCCGAGTCATCGTCAGCTGGATGGCAGGGTCGGTGATTTTGCTATCGTCGATGCCGTACGCTCCGGTGAACGGTGTCCCGACAATCAAGAACACCGTGAGGTAGCCAACCATGCCTTGACCAAAGAAGAACCAATGGATGTTGGAGGGTTTGACGCCTTCAGCGAGCGCCTGGTCAACTTCAACCTGCCCGATGTATCCGCCCACCATCATGAACAAGGAACCGACGATGATGATGCCGGGGACCGACATGCCCGGTAGGCTAAACAGACGGTGGCTGGTGAAGGCGTCCTTCCCTGCGAGAAGCGCGAAAGTAACGGCCATCAAGGGCACCGTGGTCAACCAGTCAGAGTAACGAAAATCGGTTGGAATAGAACCGTCGGTCAAGTAAACATCTTGCATGAGGGCGTATTGAAACCCGGCAATACCGACGATCATGACGCCCAGTCCAATGGCAGGACGGTGACGTCGTGCGACGTCGTTGCGCTCCATGAACAAAAAGAACGCAGCTGCGATGAAGACCAAACTGATGGCAACGAACGATATGTACGTGACTCGTTCGAGGGTCGACATTGCATCCCCGTTCTCAAAGGTCGACGCGCCAGCGGCTGCGGCCGTGGGCAAAAGTGTCAAAGCGGCGAGCGACAAAAAAGCAAGCAGGAATGGCTTCTGGTTCGTTGTCATGGTTTCATCTCCTCTATGCAGATGTGCTGGCAGGGCGGCTTTGTAATTTTTTCCTACTATTAGTGAGCATTTGTGTGCGCATTCGTGCCTCAACCGCTTGGGCTTCTTCTTTGAGGACCCCTTGTTGGCGGCGATAAAGTTCAAGCCACTTCAGTTCCTTCTCCGAGAGGGCCCCGTCTTCCAACAGGACGCCCAGGACTTCCTCGTACATGGACACACGGATGGTTGAGGCGTTTGAGTTTACTTTGGATGAAATAAAGCGTTCCACCAGGACTTGGATGGGAACCAGCCCTCCGAGAATCAAGATTTTTTGGTAGACAAGCGTTGATGCTGAAACACCCGAGGCCTCGAGCCACGGTTCAATTTGGAATTCAGAGATGGCAAAAAGGACAATACCGATGCCGACCGTGAGAAGCAGGGCTTTGGATTGGGCCTTGGCGCTTGAAACTTCAAGAAGCGCATTGGAAAGTTGTGCGTTCGCTCCTTCAAGCTGGTCGGAGGCCGCTTCTGCGACAATAAGCAAGTCTTCGGCCTCTTCGATTTTCTTGTTGAGTTGCAACTTTTCCCGTTCGTATTTGGCTCTCGTCCGGATGGATTGTACCGTATGGGCGCCCAGCGGAGCGGTCCAGTTGAACTGGTCAATGGTCTCTTTGGAAAAGGCATCATTCATCGAGGAGCCTGCGCAGGCAACGTACCCTTCGCCTGCGACATTGAACCGTCGTGCGATGATGGATTGCATTCGACCATCGGCGACGGGTGGGAGCATTTTCCAGGCGTTCATCTCGTCATGGTCAAGACAAAAAGCGCTGTCTTCGAGGCGAATTTGATGGTTTGGGATGTTGACGTTCATGAGGCTTGGGAGGGTGGAACGAACCACCGTTGATTGTTGCTCGTTTTCTTTGAGAATGAACGAAGTTGATGCACCCGCAAGCACACAAATCGCTTCTAAATACACTTCGCGAATGGTATCAACGTCGGCGGCGCAAACCTGTTGTGTTGTCTTCAGCACCAAGTTTTCAGCCATGATACGAAACGCCATTTTTTCCCTACATAAAGAGTTGTTAGGAATGAGAGAACAGGCTTGCGCCGGCTCAATCCTCGCCGAGGAGGACGACTTGGTCCCCGTCCATTTTGAGGCGAACCAGAGATTGGATTTTGATGTCCGGGTATTTGGCTTGCAGTCGCACCAATCCGTCGCCTTTTTCCACCACAGCGACAACGTTTGTCACTTCGGCGTTGGCCCGACGCACGCCCTCAATCACGGCTTCAAGCGTACCGCCAGTAGAAAGGACGTCGTCGAGTATGGCAATCCGCTCACCCTCCTGGATGTTGTTGAGGTACATCTCGCCCTTTGAGTAGCCGGTTGACTGGTCAATTTCGATTTCCCCCTGAAGGCCGTAGGCCCGTTTGCGAGCGATCACCAACGGGATGCCGGTGGCCATGCTGAGCGGAGCCGTGAGGGGCAAGCCCATGGCTTCGATTCCAAGAAGAAGGTCCACCTTGCTCCAATCCACCCGGTCGACCACGAGTTCGGTAATGGCCGAAAGCACATCGGGATTCATACGAGGCACGCCGTCGGTGATGGGGTGGATGAAATAGGGGTAATCGCCCTTCCAGATGACAGGTGCAGCCTGCAAGCTTTGGCGGAGTTCGTTCATGGCGTCGGCCATGATATTTGGTCGGGGCGTGAGTTAATCATCCTTGAGGCGGCCAACCAAAAAGCGAGGTCAACTCAAAGTTCAGCGAGGTATTCGACGTATTCGTCGTGTTCCATGAGGTTCTCGAGCAGTTGCTTGTCTTCGGGGTTGATTTGGAGGTCGTGCGGTTCGAAAAGAATGATCCATCCGTCGTTGTACGCCGATTCGTTCACCAGGTCCGGGTTGATTTCAACCTCGCCGTTCACATCGGAGATGACCCCGGAAAAGGGGGACGTCAACGAGACCTTCTCGTCGGCACTCCAAAGCGAAAAGAGGCTTCCCCCTTCATCGACTTCCGTTTCTGCTTGGGGAAGGATGACTCGGAGAACATCGCCGATTTCAACGCGCATGAACTCGCTCACGCCGATCATGAGTTTCTGTTCCTTTTGTTGGAACCACAGGTGGTCCATGGAGTATTTCCGGTCTTGAGCAATTACGAATTCAACGATGTCATCGTCCATAGGTTTCCCTCTCAATCGCGGCTTCCACAGGTGGTATATGAAGACTGAGGAAGAAAGTGTTTTTTCGGGCCAACCAACGGATTAAGAAACACCCCGATGTGGGAAGGTTGGTGAGCGTATGATTTTTGGTGAAACCGACGAGCAGCAGATGATTCGAGAACTGGTCAGAGACTTTGCTGAAACGGTGCTTGCTCCCACGGTTGAGCATCGTGACCAAAATCAAATCCCCCCCTCAGAAGAATGGCAGGCCTTCCTCGAATACGGCCTCCACGGCATCACCATCCCCGAAGCCTACGGTGGTTCTCCCATCGACGATGTTTCGGAAGCCATCATCATTGAGGAATTGGCTCGCGTTGACCCCTCGTTTGCCGTCATGTTTTGTGTCCACGTGGGGTTGTGCTCGATGACCATCGCCCTCCATGGTGACGAGCATCAAAAGAGCACGTACCTGCCCCGCCTCGCAGCGGGGGAAGTCGGTGCTTACTCGCTCTCCGAGTCCGGAGCTGGAACCGACGCTGCAGCGATGGTCTGCAAAGCCAAACTTTCCGAAGACGGCACGCATTACGTCCTCAACGGCGAAAAGATGTGGGTCACCAACGGTGCACAAGCAAAGATTCTGGTGCTCTTTGCTAAGGATGTCGACCATCCCGATTACGGCTCGAAAAAGCACGGCGGCACGACAGCGTTCATCGTCGATGCCGATTTCGCAGGCTTTTCAGTCGGGAAAAAAGAAGACAAACTCGGGATTCGGTCATCCGACACGTGCACGCTGGTCCTGAACGATTGCAAGGTTCCGGTGGAGAACGTCATTAAAGGGGTCGGCAACGGGTTCCCCATCGCCATGAATGCGCTTGACAACAGCCGAATTGGCATTGCAGCTCAAGCCCTCGGCATCGCCCAGGGTGCTTACGAATCTGCGTTGCAATACGCTCACGAGCGTGAGGCTTTCGGCAAGCCGATCGCCCACCATCAGATGATTATGGCCTACCTGGCGGACATGGCCACGCAAATCGAAGCCGCCCGCCTTTTGGTGTACAAGGCCGCTTGGACCAAAGAACAGCACTACCACGCCGACGGACCTCGCCACTCCAAAGAGGCGAGCATGGCCAAACTCTTTGCTGGAGACACGGCCATGTGGGTGTCGGAACGGGCCATTCAAGTCCTCGGCGGCTACGGTTACACGAAAGAATTCCCCGTTGAGCGCTTCTTCCGCGATGCCAAAATTACTCAAATTTACGAAGGCACCCAAGAGGTTCAGCGCATCGTCATCGCCCGCGCACTGAAGTGATCATTGCTCGAGGCACACCAAACGACGAAGGGCGACAGACCAACTGTGCGGTTGAACAACCGCATGGCACACCTCTCCCTTTGCGAAGGACCTTTCCTCAGCATGGCCGACCATCAACTCAAACGTCGTGCCTTCATCGGTTTGGCAGGTCAGCGTTGAGCCGTTTTTGTAAGCCCCCTCGCCGAGGAGCGTTCGTGAAGTTGACAGCACCGTAAAGCGAACCTCGTGTGCCCCGGAATTGGCGAGGAAGGCTTGCGTTTCACTGCGCAGCCGCATCCTTGCCAGCGCATCGGTGAGGTCCGAAAAAGAGCCAGTTGCTGGAAGGGGTGTCGGCCGTTCAGAGGGTCCATCCTCGGCGGATGCATCTTCAACCGGCGGCTCCTCGACAGGTTCGGGCGTTTCAACGACTGGCGGTTCGGTGATCGTGAACATGGCGGTGTCCAAACGGACGCCCAAATGGAGCAATTCAACAGTGTAGTCGCCGGGGTTGTCGGCGTCCAAAACAAACTCATCAAAGGTCGGTGAATCCATCTCAGATTGCTGAGTAACAAAGTGTTCACTTTCTCCAAGTGACGACCTCACATGCAGTTCGTAGGCGTCGATGGGTTCGTTGAAGGAAGCCGTGATCGTGACATCCTCGCCGGTGTGGGTTTGCGGCTTGTCTATCAGCAACGAACCCGTGATGATCACGGGGGTTTCAAAGAGAGATTCAGGAATCTCCAGCCCGCTTGCTGCAAGAAACGCCATCCAATCCGAAATGGGAATCCCCGTTGCCGTATCGGCGTCAACGAATGAAAAAACCAGCTCGACCACCCATTGCGGCGGGCGTTCACCGGTCATTTTTCCGAGCAGGATGGCGAACTCGTCGCCCGAAATCATGCCGTTTTTGTCTTCATCAAGGTCTTGCGTGAGCTTGACGGGCGACATCGATGAAGCGTTCAACCAGGTGTTGAAATTGCTGTGAAGCAACTTTGCCATCGTGTTGCTCTCGCTGATGGTTGTTATCCGGCGCGAGACCTCCGCTACCCGCCGTTCAAACACTTCTTGCTGAGGCAAGAGGATATCTGCCATGAAACGCCCAAGATTTCCTTCATCATCAAGATGATGCCTGCGCGTCAAGGAAATTCCAGCCGGGGCCAATCGGTGGCATCGCCGTGTTGGAACGGCAGGAGATTGAGCAGACGTTCCATGTCTTCAAGGCGATGAAGGTCCTGCTCAATTTGCAGGCGATGAACCCAGTTTTTCAAGTGGCCGAGCCGCATTCCTTGGTCAATGCCGGTACGTTGCATCAGCCAATGACCGTCGACCAGGCAAGCATCGGGGCTTTTCCGAATCGGTAAGTTCTCCCAGGCAGACAACACGTCGTGAATGGACGCTTCTGCGTTTTCCTCAAGGTCAACGCCATGGATCGAAAGCCCCTTCCGAGCAGCAAGGTGCAAAGGAGCCGTTTGGCTCAACACGTAAGAAAACACGCGCAATGCACCGGGATGGGTGGAAGGAAGATGTTGGAGGTGTTCGTGAAAGGTAGCAGCTTTCCGCTGTTCATCTCGGGAGGACCGAAGGTTTCGCATTTCATTCAGCAGGGTCGCCGTTGGTTGCTCGATGAAGAGCACGGCAAGCCGTTGCATGGCGGAAAGGCCGCTGAGATGTTCATCGTCGAGGGCGCGCAGGAGAGGTCGGCTGATCTGCTCCGATGTCGCGAAAACGACAGAAAAGACGCCATCGTCCTGCATCATGGAGACGATGGCGCCGCAAAACGGATTGCTCAATATTTTTTTGAACTCGCTCCAGTGCCGTTCCACGGCGACCAAACCAAGCCGCTCACGGTGATGGCGGACGGCCGTACGCAGGCTCGCCGACAGGGTCCAAAGAGCGACCGAATCTCTGGAGAGGAATCGGTAAGCGCGAAGAATTCGCAAAGCGTCCTCTTCGCATCGCAGCATCGCTTCTCCGACCGCACGAATGCACCGTTGGGCAAGGTCGTTTTGACCATCGAAAGGGTCGTAAAGTTGCTTCCTTGCGACGTCAATCGCCATGCTGTTGACCGTGAAATCGCGTCGGCTGAGATCCTCTCGAAGCGACCGACCCCAACGGACATGTTCGGGATGTCTTCCGTCCCTGTAAAGCGATTCAGAACGGAGGGTCGTCACTTCGTAATGCTGGGTTCGTCCTTTGACAGTCACGGTTCCGAACTCAACGCCTGTTGGTACGGCACGGTCACCGAAAAGCGAAAGCATCTCATCGGGTGTGCAGGATGTGGCGATGTCAATATCAGGTGCCCGGTCCGTTCGCCCTTGCACAGCGTCCCGAACCGCCCCGCCCACCAACCAAACCCCGTAGCCTTCCGAGCAGAGTTGATTGACGATTTCACGAAGGTCTTCGGGAAGGGTTGCGAGCCACTGGGTAAGGTGGGCTGGGACATCGATGCCGGGAAGGTCGGCTTCCATGCCAGCAATCCAAGTCCCGTCCCCCATCGCCCGTCGCCCTCCAGCATCTCCACGGAGGAGCGTGAAAAAGCATTATGGGAGAATGGCGCTTCGCTGAGGCATGGAGTGGACCGAAGCGGATGTTACGCTGGTCCCCTTAACGTGGCTGAAAGCTCACGAGGAAATCAAAGTTCGAAACCGAGACAAGTTGTTGGAAATGACCGAGCGGTGGGGAGGCTACACCAAACCGCTCATCGTGGACCGGGCAACAGGGGCGATCCTTGACGGCCATCACCGCCATTCCGTTGGTGTGCTTTTGGGTTTGAAACGCGTGCCTGCCATCTGTTTGGATTACCTCACCGACGAACGTATTGAGGTTGATGTTTGGCCGGGTTGCGGGCGTGAGAGCATCACAAAAGACGACGTAATCGAGATGAGCCTTTCCGCAGAGGTGTTTCCACCCAAGACCAGCCGGCACCGCATCGCCGATGAAACGCCTCCCATCTTCGTCGCTTTGGAAACGTTGAGGAAATACCCCGCACTTACGGGTCCTGACGACTCGTAATCCACGTCTTCCAGCGTTCATTTCCTCTGCCTTTGAGCGTCACGCCGTGCTGGAGAGATTCGCCGACCGTGACGTTGGTTGAGGTAAGAATCCCCTCGTGGGCGATGTCGAGGTTGATGGCTTGCCCGGCCCGGCCCGCAACGAGTTTTGCAAGATGGTTGCTTGAACGGATGCGCACACCGTCAACGGCCACAACTTCGTCCCCTACCTGCGTAAACATTCGGAGGGGTGAGCCCGCTTGATGGCTTGCAATGAGGACGCGGCCGTTGGCTTCGCGAAGATTCACACCAAGCCAACCGGTGCCAGCCTCATCGCTTGGGTGAGGGGCCAACTTGAGGCGGAAAGAGGACAGAGCTTTGGCGATGTTTGGCAGCGCTCGTTTTTTGACCAAGTTGTCAAGAAACGGCCCCATACTTTGGCCGCCGGGGCAGGTTTTCAACGTGGAGCGAATGTCACGGTATTCAACGCCGACCTCTTCGGCTTCCTCGGAATCAAGAGCATACTTCCGAACCAACTTCGCCATCAAATCGCACGCTCCAAAGGTGTTTTGATTCCGGCGCCGCAATTCGACGTCCAAACACAGCATCGCCAACTCCCCTTCAAGGTAGTAAGAGATTTGACTTTCCCGAGTGTAGGGCCCCCCTCTATAGAGGTGGATCCAAGCATCATGGCTCGATTCCGCCAACGATTCCCGATGCATACCGTTTCGAACCGTGTGCCGCTTCATCTTTCGCTCGAAGTCGATTCGCCAGTCCTCTTCCGTCCATGCTCCAGAACGGACGCACATCATGTCGCCCAACCAAGACGTCCCCCCCTCAAACCACCACAGAAGGTCTGTGTGCGTCTCCGATTGGAGGTCGTAGTTCAAAAACGCCTTTGGCCGCAGGCGCTTGACGTTCCACTGGTGCAAATATTCGTGGGAAAACAAACTCACCAAATCGCGATACTCATCGGCATGTTTTGGAAACAAACACTGGCGAGGCATCATTGATGTTTGGGAATTCATGTGCTCCAATCCGCCCCTTCCGGTATCGGTAAGATGGAGGACGGTGGTGTAGGCTGGCCAAGAAGGGACGCCGAAAAGGGCGTGATGTTCTTTGATGATCCGTTTGGTGTCCTCAACAAAGGCATCAAGGCGAACCTTGTCAGGAACATGGCCGCCGCTGTCCCACCATTTGATTCGGTGTTGGCGCCCGTCCACCGTGTACGTGATGCACGGGTTTTCATTCACCTCGACGATGCTGTCCAACAGGTAATCCCTGCCTTCTGCACGGTAAGTCCAAAGCACCGTTTCGTTTTCTTCAACGCTGTTTTCTTCATGAAGTTGGGTTGCTGGCGTCCACGTCGAGGGAGCGGTCAACTGCACCGTGTGTGTTTGCTCGAGGCGTCCGAGGTCGATACCTTTCTCAGGCCAAAACCACGTGAAAGGGGGCATCAAATGAAGGTGGGTTGCATCGAGATGATTGGAACGCACGGTGAGTTCGTTGGCGAGCAAGCCGTAGCGAAGATGCACCTGCGAGGTGGTATTTTTGAGCCGGATGGCGATACCATCAACGCCGACCCGTTTCCAAGTTAACGACCCGTTGTCGTCGCTTGCCTCGAAGTCAAACATGTGTTGAATCGGTTCTCGGAGGAAGTACGAGCCGGGGACCCACCTCGGGAAGCGCAACACAAGGGAGGTTGAGGTGAAGGGTCCATCGATGACGAGGCCGGCCATCAAACGGTGTTCAGCACCGTTGGTTGCATCAGCGAGAAAGCAGAGGCCTGAGGGGTTTTGGCTCATGAAGCCAGTTCATCTGCGGCGGTTGATAGGTTCTCGCACGCCACTTTGAGCAAGGTTTCGGGGTCCCTCGCTAACAAGGCTTGGACCTCTGCACGAACGCCCTCCTCTGCAGCACGGCCCACCAAGCGTTCGAGGAGTTTGCAGCGCTCGATGAGGTCAAGGTCCTCGTTGTTGATGAGCGACCACCTCAAGGTGTCCTCGTCTCCCCCTCGTTTCATGACCCATCGGGCCACCGGCGTGAGCATACCAGCGCTGATGAGGGCCTGCAAGAGGGGGTCTTCGCTGGTATCCACTTTGCTCCGCAAGTGGTCGGTTAGGGCTTTGACGTGTCCGGTTTGCAACCGTACGGTGAGTTGCTTGAGTTCTTCGGGCGCATGCTGAGCAGCCCAAATCAAAAGAGAAACGGGTTGCACATTCGCCTCAAAAAACGGCAATAAGGTGGCCAGAGAGGTTTTCAAATCTCGGCTGAAGACAACTTCCAGGGCGGTGGTTTGAACGGTGAGAGACGGGTCGCTTAATCCTTCAATCACGCTTTCTTCATGCACGGACGGATGGCGCATGGCCATCGCTCGTACCGAGGGAGCGCCGTGATGGAGAAGGGCCGTCATGCCTTCGGTGCCGCCATGGGCGAGGAGAGCTTGGCTTGATTTCTTTTGCACAACTCGGTCAATGTCAGCCAACCCTTGCAGCGCCAAGTCGACGCCTTGCGGCCCCAGAGCAGCAAGGAGATTCGCTCCACATCGCCGGACTTCTGCGTTTTGATGGTCCATCAACGTCCGAACGGCGCTTGGGCCCACCAGCGGAGCCCAGCGGCGATAAGCATCAAGGGCCTTGGAAACAAACCATGCATCTTCGTCATCCAGGAGCGTTTCAAACGCTTCAAGCGTAGCTGGGTCATCGTTTTCGAACAAGGTGCGGACGGCTCTGCGGCGGGTACGGATGTCGCGATGTCGCAATCGAGCCATCGCTTTGCCGATATCGGTCGCCATGGTGTTTGGAACCCGCCGTCCCTCATAGCCTGTTGCGTTCAAGAGCGAAGTTCCAACCAAGCGAAGAAAAGGATGATGGGGAGCAGGTAAAACAGACGACGGTGCATCCGATGAGTGGCTTCCATGTGTTCGATAATGGAAGGTGGAAGGACTTCCACGGTCGATGCGGTTCGCCGTCGTCGGTGCAGGTCCACGCGTTGTTCGATGTGCGCTAGAACCGTTGGACGAAGCAAGGGTTCTCGACTCCCCCGCTCACCGCGACCCACGATGTACTTCACAGGTACTTCTTCAGCGAACGGTAGGCTTGAAGCGAGGATGGCCAGAGCTTGGGTCGAATTGTGGAGGTCAATGCGGACGGTCCTCCCGTCGCTGCGAACATGGCTTAACACCCTCCATTTGCCTTGACCCTCGTTGAACGGTTCAAGCACCGCACGAACCGCTTCCAACGGGTCAGATGGCGGAGGCGGGGGGGCTCGTCGCCAACCCAAGAAGGGACCGAGAACGGCGGCGCAGAGGAGGGGCGTGATGCACATGAACTCAACCAGTTGCTTCAACTCGTCGGGTTGGGTCAAAGCGGACACAACAGCCAAGGAAAATCCGAGAAAGAGGCCAATAAATCCACCTGCTTGCATGCCGGTGAGCAGGCCGATCCGAGGGGATGGACTTTCGGCCACAAAGTTCGCAGACCTTGTGGGGCATTGAAGTCTTGGCCGTTCGGGCAAAGAATCAAGTCCCTTTCCAAGGACCTCACCTCATGGAGCCCAACGGGTTGGACCACCGGAACGCGGAAGCCAAGGTGGGTCGTTGGGTGATGTGGGTAAGTGGCTTTTTTTTGCTCTCCTTTTTCCTTGCTCCACTTACCCTTGAACCTGGCACGGTCAGCGACATAGGGGCGCGTGCCAACGCTATTGACTATCTGTCGTCCGACGGGTGGGGCTCAAGCGGTAACCAAGCCGTCCCAGATCACGCTCATGATGGCGAGGTGCACGGGCACGGCCAGTTTGCCTGGGGCGAGGTCAACCCTTTCGCTGCGTTCATTTACGGGTTCGGTGACTTGAACTGCCATCAAAAACACGAACGTTCTTGGGAAGTAAACAACAACCAACTTCCCGTCTGTACGCGGGATATCGGGATTTTTATGGGTTTATTCGTTGGTGGTGCCTTGTTTTCCCGTCGTGGCTGGAACCGCTGGACAGTTCGCGACACCTGCCTGTCTTTATTTCCGGACGCTTGGTTGAAAACGACGTACCAGAAGAACCGCAGGACCTTGCTTTGGTTGGCTTGCGGCTTGCTTCTCTGCATGCCGTTAATCTTTGATGGTTTTCTTCAATTGTTGACCTCATACGAATCGACCAACATCAAGCGTGTGTTGACAGGCGTCCCCTTCGGCTTCGGACTTGGTGTGTTGGTTTGCGGCATGTTTTCAGCACGTGCTCAAGCCTTCCTTGGGGCGGGTGAGGTTCTCTTGCCCGGGAACGCCACGTTTGTTCTCGCTCGTCGTGAAGCCACCGCTCAGGACGAAGAATGAGCCGGGGGCGGCATCGACCACCACACCGCCAATTCTGCGGGTGAGGTGGGTAAGGGGCACCCTTCGTGACCGCTGGTCAAGATGGCCAAGCGTTGGTTGATATCGTCGACGGCTTTGGCTAAACCAGCTCCCATTTCCTTCCCATCATCCACAGCAAAGACATCGTTCAGGGATTGTTCCCAAGGGGCGGTGGGGTTCGCTCTCCGCCAACTGGCCAAAAGAGATCGCAACGGCCACATGGCCAACGTCAATCGGGCGAAGCCAAGCCGTTCGTCTCGAAGCTTGAACAACTGAGCGTCCGTGAACGGGGTGTGGTTTTGTTGCTTGTGGATCCAATTTTCAGTGAGGAGCCACTTGATCAAACGTTGCGTGTGCCGTTGAGTGACCATCCGAACCGGACCGAGCGAAGCGTGGAGTCGAGGCACTTCGCTTGAACCAACCATCAGCGAAAGGGTTCCAAGGATGGACCAGCACGAATGCGCCATCGGCGTGGAAGGCACGTCGTTCTCTTGAGCGGATTGGGATGGCCAATTGTCTTCAGCGTCTTGCATCCATTGGGCGGGGGACTTTCCACCAAGCCAACCAACATGGATTGCGGTTCGTTCTTGAGGGGCTCCGGGGAGTCGGCGTTGTTTTTTCACATCATGAACCAAGCCGTTGAGTAAGGTCCGGTCCACCAGGTCGAGGTCGGTGTTCAAAGGGGATGGTTTACGGTTGAAGAACCGGCGGAGTTCCTTTCTCAATTTAGCCCGTAGGTCGTCGAGTCCACCTTCGTTCATGATCGGTCCCACGACGGTGCATTGATGGAAGGGAGGCGGGACTGTGCGAACCGGGTCAAACAGTTCGTGAAAGCCTTGCCGGATGGCCGTTTGAATCTCTTCAGTCTCGAAATACTCCTGTTTTTGACTCGTCATACGCAAGGTGCCAGACCGAATTCGCTTCATCGCTTTCTCGGGGTCACAATCGATCCAAAACACAAGGTCAGGGATCATCGCTGCGGCGTTCATGCTTGCCACCTGCTCCACGCCCAATTCTCCGACAACGCCCTGGTAGATGAGCGAGGAGTGGATGTTTCGGTCCGAAACCACCACCGCACCGCGTTGGAGGTGCGGTTGAATAAATGTGTGAGAATGGTCCAATCGGTCAGCGGCGAAAAGGCCGGCTTCCTCGAGCGGCGTTTTGTTCCCGAGTTTCACCGAGGAGAGCGCCAATTTCCCCAACTCACTGTGGCGACGCGGCTCGTGGGTCATCACGACCTCCGGGAACGGGAACTCGGCCAACAACTCCCCGAGGATTCTCGCCGCTTCGCCCTTGCCGGAACCGTCTCCTCCCTCGACCGAAATCAGGTACATGCTCAGTCCTCTCGTCGGTCCTCAAAGTCATCCCGGGCAAAGACATTTACCACCATTCCAAACAAAATGAGGGCGGGCCCAACGATGATGAGGCCGCGACTGAACAACGCCATCCCTGCAAGGTATTGGCTCCGGCGATAGTGCTTTCCTCGGCGAATCTCAACCGCTGATTGGATCCCGAAAAAGGCGGCGACGATGGTGATGAGGCCAATCGCGCTCGACAGCGCTACAGCGTTGTCAAGCGTCCATCCATCAACCCGCTGTTCGTCGTTCTCGGTGCGGGTTCCCTCGCCGGGTTTCATGGTAACGGGGTCCAACCCAACGCTGTCGGGGAGGAAGGTTCGCTCGACGGTTTCGTAGCCCGCTTTGGTAAACACAATCAGGTGGATGTCTTGCTTTACGTTGGCCATGGTGTAGTGGCCGAACCCATCGGTGGTGGTTTCTTGGAGTAAAATTCGAGAATCCGCTTCGAGCAACTGAACCCTCACGTCCTCGACGCCTGAGCCGTCCACGTCCTCCAGCGCTGTTCCGGAGATGTCCACGGATTCCTGTTCGGCAAAGAGTGAGGTGTTCAACAACTCGCTGGGGTTGCCCTGAAGGA
>JAURDW010000014.1 GCA_030827745.1 Candidatus Poseidonia sp. | reverse complement strand
TTGACAGAACGAATGGGGGCAGGTGGACACAGCCAGAACGAACGACCAAATCGAGCGTTGTTTGTCACCAGGAGGTGTGTATTTTGCTCAAACCGTGAGCGGAACAATGGCCTCCGCCGAGTCGCATGATTTTCGACTTCGCAATCTTCAACCGTCGTCCTGCCAGTCAAGAGAGAGCATGTTCGCAACCAATTGGCGCTCCGCAGTACGGAGATGACGGGAAATCATGGTATGGGATACACCTCGAACCAGGGCGATCTCTCGTAATGTGGTTCGACGAGGGGAGTCAAAATACCCCATGCTGTGCGCAAGATACAAGGTTTCGTGTATGTCTCCTGAGAACGACGAGCTGGTCTTGAAGACCTGAAGAACCGTTGACGGATTGACAAGATACCCCTCCATTTGTTGAAAATACGACCAATCACGATAACTTGGGTGGTGAACCAGAAAACGCAACATCAGCCCGAAATTGCCCCATTCACAGGAAAGGAGGTCAAAGGCACCTAGCCCAACCTCTTCTCCACCATTAGCGTAACCGCTTCGAAATGGACCCCGAAAACGAGCAAAAACCTCTATCACGCCATCCTCTTTGGGCGCACCACATCGGACCACGACCCCCCCCTCAGTGAGCCGTTGACCTTTGGAGGGAAAGGCCAAGGCCGCCATCGTCATCACGTTCTCCACAGGGTCATGTTGAAGGTTCCTTGAGTGGAGCCAATCCAGTTTGGAATAAAAATCGTGATATTCCGGGACTGTTTTGACAATCATGCTAAGGTACACTTCACGAGGCATGGTGTACACCCGAACATGAGGAAAATGCTCCTTTGACGGGTCGGCCACAACTTCACGGCGGCGTTCATGCATCATAAGAATGTGGCCGAACACCGTCAATGGTCATTCCAATGCTCATTGACGAAGCACCATGGGGGCTCACACGAACCCGTCATGGCGTCCAAAAGGTTGATTTCAGCGGACAGACCGACAACGGGCAGAACCCGCTGTCTTTGTGCAGCCACCGGCCTCAAACACGCGTCAATTCAACCGTGTTCCACGGTTGGTCGCGGCTTGATGAGAGGAAAATCTCGTCGCCGTCTGAAACCGTTCCAGAATAATCGCGGTCAATCCAAACCACACCCGTGGTCGAGTCTATGTTGTCAAGTGGACCGCTTTCAAGAACGACCGTGCATGCCCCGGTGCTGTCGCACGAAGAGAGGACCACTTGGTAGTCCTTTGAGAATCCAGCAAAGTCCGATGCATCGTTCACCATGTATTCAATGGATTGGAGCGTCTCGTCGGAGCCGTCTGCACAGTCGGGGTTTCCATCGTTAAGGGCGCTGTTCGAAACGGATTCGCCATCCCCGCAATCGAACATGATCATGCTTCCATCCTCGTCACCGCCGTCTGCGCAATCAACGATTCCGTCGTTGACCGACCAGTCGGAAATGATGGTCCCGTCGTTGCAAACAGAGGCTTGGGAGGTGTATCCGATAACGATCACATCATCACCGAGGCGTTCGTAACGCTGATACACCGGTTCGTCGTAGGAATTTGAGAGGTTGAGGTACATGTCGTTGTTCTTGACCCAACTCGTTTCTGAATTGCGATAGTAAACGCACTGCCCATCAGCCGGAGTGTAGCCCGTCGACTCATCGCATTCTTCGCCTTCACCCAGCACCCATCCATTGACGCTGTTCCACATCACCTTATCGGGTTGAAAGGACACAGTCCTTGCGTCCGTGTACGTCTTGCCGTCCCATTCGGAAACGGAGTACGTCACGAGGTACGTGGAATACACGAAGTCGGCCGAGCCGGTGTTGTTGTACACGAAGTCCTCCTTTTCTTGGTTGCACCAGGAGGGCATTTCGGCGTTGTCAACCGCAGCCATCATCGTTGGAAGGTCGTAAGCGGTGGCCGACGAGCTGAGGTAATATGCGGTACAATCCCACACGTTAATGTCTTCAGCAAGAAGGTCGAGTTGAGGCTGCCCCTTGGGGGCAAAACGGGCCATCATGCTTGAAGTGATTTCCTTCGCTTCGAGTTCAAAGGGTATGCCGATCGCCATCGCATCGGTCGGGGCGGCAGGCACCCCGCCTTGATTCATCAACTTGACATCGTAGGAGGTGACCCCCTCAGCATCGGTCATGGTGAGCAATGCAGAGACAAAGGCAAACGTTTCAGCATCAAGGTGGAGGACGAGTTTGTAACTGATTTGGTCTGAAACGCCGTCTTCATTCTCGACCGAATCCACGGCTGTGAAGGTCGTGCTGTAGGACCCGTTTTCGAGCACCGGAACCTCCCCAGCGGACCCCGCAACGACGGCGAGGTTGGGCCCCGAATTCCAGAGTTCTCTGAACAACATGGACACCTCCATAGCGGGGGCCATGCTGTAGGATTCGCCCTCGGATTCCATGATGATGCTCCCTGACGAGACCCAAGTTTGACTGGTTGAACCATTTTCTTCAGCCGAAAGATACAGCGTGTCATCAGCAAAAGCCACCGTGGATTTCATGCCCGAAGTGGCATCAAGCGGCTCAAGGGTGTAGCCAAAAGCCGTCCCGCCCACGACCGGTTGGCCACCGATTTGGGAGAGGACATCCTGCAGGCCTGCGACGTAGACGTCCATGGACACGCAAAGAGCGTCGTCGTTCAAATCAACCAAGGGATCGTAATTGAGGGCACTGGGGTTCTGACACCCAACCGATTCATCCGAGTCGGATGAACCAAGGCACCCAGCGATGAACAGTTGAGCGACGAGAACAAGAGCAATCAGTTTCTTTGACATTGGGCCTTTGCGGTTTTGAGACGCACTTAAACGCTCTGTTTACATGTAACGAATCTTCGGCAACATGCCACTCCTTGTCGAGGCGAACAACGCTCAAACGGCGTGATTGAATGACCACGTTTCTCGACGGGCATGAGGGGCGTTCGAGCAACGACTCTTCGTTGACACTGGGGTGTGGTCGAGGTCGCTGGCTGCCGTGGGCCGGAGATGCCAAAGCCTGAATGCGTTCAAGGGCGAGGCCGTGGTGTTCCACCTTGACGATGTGCATCGAAAATCAAAAATGAACGTGACATTCCCGACATCTTGGGCGTGAGCCAACCGTTCTGCGCCAAAAACCGGCTTGAAAATGTGAAGCGTTCGTTGGAGCACTTCACCGCGAGGCGAGCGTGAGATTCTTCCACATCTCTTCGGGGACTTCCATGGCGAGTCGCAGACCGCCCATCGCACCCAAGCGAACGGGGTCGTCCACGACGTGAACGTTGACATCACCCATGTCCGAGAGGCGGCGCTCGATGAGTGCACCCAGTCCCTTGATGGAGGAGCCACCGCCGGCAAGAACCATGTTCTTGCGGAACTCGTCGTGGTATTCTGGATTGGAACCAGCGATGAGCTTCTTGACGTTCTCAACGATGGGGTCAACGATGGACTCGCAAGCTCGCTGCATGCAATCGGTGATGTCGAGGGTCATGGCCTTGCCTTCAATCGAGAAATCAACCATCACTGGGTCGTCGGGTGTGCTCGTGGACACAAAGGAATACTGTTCCTTCCAGCGACGAGCCATGTCCTTGGTGATTTGAGCACCGTTGTACTTGGATTGGATTTCCTTGATGAGTTGGTTGTCGACGAAGTCGCCAGCGTGGCCAGTGTGCATCTGGTCACCTGGGCCGGGGATGGTACCGTAAACACGGCAAAGGTCGGTCGTTCCTGCTCCGATATCAATGACCAACGTGTGGTGGATCATGTCCAAGGCGTAAGCCACGGCGAAGGGTTCGGAGATAATCATGGCGGAGTTCACTGAACCCGCTGCGGCGTCGAAGATGGCGGTCTTGTCGACGTGACTGGCCTCGGCGGGCGCTCCGATAACTGCAACCACCCGGTCGTATTCCTCTGGGTCGGACAAACCGATGAGGTGGGTGATGAAGTGAGCGATGAACTCCCGGTCTTCGGGTGTGTCCTTGATGACACCCAGTTCCAAGGGGCGGAACAGATTGAGAGCAAGGCGGTTTTTGAGGGCCTCGTTTCCAAAGAGAACGTCACGCTTGAGGAAGTTTCGGGCAATGGGGTCTTTCGGGGTACCAATAACCGTCAATTCTTCCACTTCGTGGCTGTCTGAAGAAACCATCACGGAGCGGAAGGTTCCCAAGTCAATTCCGATATACAACACATCTTCTGCCATAGGCTCACCGACTAAACCGACATCGCTTGAGTTTATGAAGAAACCCCAAACGATTTACGGTAAAGGCAACCGCAGCAGGTGGAGAAACTCGGTTTCAAAGTTCTATAGAAACCAGGGCACACCGGAAGCTCAACACCAAGCTTCGCACGGATGACAGTACCATGCAGCGTGTTCAGGATACAATTCTGCCATCCCTCCACAACCGGTGCATTCCTTGAGGGTGTTTTCACCGCAAAGTTGCATGACCATCTGGATGTGGTATGCGTCGTCGATGTTGAGTTGTTGGCGCATGGCCCAAAGCAACTGATCTTCGCTGGGTGAGATGATGCCGTCTTCAAGGACCATTTCCACGACGTTTTTGTAGTCTTGAATCGTAGAAAAATCGCGGTGGTCAAGCACAACACCACCTTTTTCGGCCACAATGTCGGTGCCGCCCGGGTCATCAACGAAAAGAACGAAGGAGGCGGCGCTGAGGTTGTCGTCCCTCAATTCAAACGAAATCCGAGCACCGTCGAGGTTCGCATACACCAATTTTGAGGACCGATTGATGACGTTGGTGATGGACCGTGCGGTTGTTTCAGCATTTGGGCCCCGCTTCCAACCTGTCGGGCTGCGTTCGTTGTAGGCGTAGAATTCGGTCCCCATTCCGGGGTATTCCAGCCGAATCTCCTCTCCACCGTCAAAGCCGTTGGAGACGATGGTAAGAGCAGCAACCTCGGTCGAAACGATGTTATCGTCGTCGTCAAAACTGATCATCAACGGTTTTCGTTCCTCTGCGGCAGCGTTGTAGTGACCTTGCATGCCGCTCATCCACTTCTCCTCGAGCCGTTTCAGGGATTGCTCTTGCTCTCCGGTCAAGTCCTTTTTGACACCGAGGACATTGGCCAACTCCCCTGAAGCCATTTCATGTTTGAATTGCTCGATCAACTCGGCGTCCCGCTTGTGGGATGGAGGATCTGGCTTCTTCTTCTCCGCAACGTAATTCGGGTCGGCCCATTCGTGGTTGCACGCCCCGCATTGAAGATATCCAGCCATCGTGGAGTCTTGGGAATTTCCACCGCAGCGAGGGCAATCTCCACCTTCGTTGTAACTGAGGTTGTCTTTGGCTTCCTCCCGACCTTTTCGCATACCACCAAATCCCGCCATGGGTTCCCCGTGAACTTGGCTTTCTATGAATGCTTTGTCAGGCGACGATGAGGCGGGCTTTGAGGCCGTAGCGGATGAACCCTTCTTGACCGTAGATTCGTCGTACGACAAGTTCAACGGGTGCATCCATGAAGGCTTCGGCATCTTCGTCATCAACCACCAAAAACACCCCGTTGGGACCGTCATCAAGTGCAAGGAGAACGGTGCAAACACCGCCAAGCAACGGGGCTCTCAGCGCAAATTCGGAAGGCGCACCCGCAGCGGACAATGTGGTCCATGAAAGAACACGCCCGCTGGGCTTGAGCCGAACGCGACTTGAGTCAGCGAGGTTGCTTGTTGATGAGAATCGAGGCGGCCAAACGGCCTTCTCATCGGACACTTGACCCTGAAGGAAAAGTCGCGGACGGGCCGCCTCTTCGTATTGGGCTTGGGATACATATGCACCCTGGCTGACATGCTGAAGGCTCAATTCGTCCCTCCATGCCTCTTCCATGGCGCGATGGAACGGTTCGTCGACCTCAACGGCCACGTCCATTTCAAAGAGTTCAACCTCGGCGTCCCGGCGTGCGAGGACGACGATGGCTTCGTCGCTAAGAAGCAGGTCCCACTCGGCCTCGGCGTCGGATGCATCGTCCCACACAGCAAGGTTGCATGCGGCCGCCACGGTGGCCGCGTCCATGCCCTCGGGGACCGTCACCAACCCGATGTTGTCGTGTTGAAGGCGGTGAAGCACTGCGGCAATGGCAAGGGTCGTTGCGTCGCTGTCAGCGCCAAACACACGTACTCCATCGAGGACGAAGGGCGATTGAGCCACCGTGTACTCGGTGTGGTGATCCACCAAATAGCCCATCCAAACCTCCCCTGTCATGTTCGGTCCCTCCCAAAGACATGGACGGCACAGGTGGCCCCCGAGCCGCCGACGTTGTGCGTCAACCCCACCTCGGCGTCGTCCACTTGGCGCTTCTCGTCAGCTTGCCCCCGAAGTTGTTTGAACACCTCAACGACTTGCCCCGTCCCGGTTGCCCCCAAAGGATGCCCTTTGGCTTTCAAGCCTCCACTGGCGTTCACCGTCACGTTCCCCTCGTTCAGGACACCTTGGCCTTCGCGAGCAAAACGGCCGCCCTCGCCTCGCTCAGCGAAGCCGAGGTCTTCGGTGGCGAGCACTTCAGCGATGGTGAAACAATCGTGCACCTCGGCGAGGTCAATGTCCCTCGGTGCAAGGTTGGCCATACCGTAGGCCTTTTTGGCCGCCACCTGGGTGGCTTTGAGTTGGGTGATGGACGGCCGGTCATGGAGAGCCAAATGGTCGGATGCTGCACCTGAGCCGCGAATCCAAACCGGCGTATCGGTCATGCGCTTGGCGACGTGGTCGGCTGCGAGAACGACGCAGGAGGCGCCGTCCGATGTTGGGCAACAATCGTACAACGTCAGCGGGTCGGCAACCATGAAGCCCCCGGATGCTTTCTCGAAGGAAACTTCCTTTTGGATGTGAGCTTGGGGGTTCATCGAACCGTGGAGATGATTTTTGACGCTCACATGCACCAAATCATCGTGGGTTGAATCAAATTCGTGAAAGTACCTACGGGCCATCAGGGCGTAGGTCCCCGGAAAGGTCAGGCCAGCAAGGCGTTCCCACTCCGTGTCGCCCGATACGCCGAGCCAGTACCGACGCCGTTCGGGCGTCAAGTCGTTCATTTTCTCGATGCCACCGGCCACCACAACGTCGGCCTGTCCGCTTTTGATGGCCATCCATGCGTCCCGAAGAGCGAAACCCGAGGAGGCGCAAGCGTTCTCAACCCGGCGCACGGGAACACCGTCCATGTCCGAATGTTCGGTTAACAGAGCGGCTGTGTTCCCCAATTGAGCGCCACCGAAGGCCAAACTTCCGATAAAGGCCTCATCGACCATGGAGGGTTCAAAATCGCTGTCCACGCTGGCGAAGGCGTTTCGCGCAGCTTCTGCCCACATCCCTTTGAGGCCGAGGGCGTGGTTCCCGTAGCGTGTTTGACCTGCACCGACGACGGCAACATCCACCATGACCCTCGCAACAAACACCAGCATTTCATACCGACGGCGAACAAGCGTTCGCTTGAACGGTTCAACGCCCCTTCAACCCGCAGGGTTCTTGAACAGGCCTCTCCCGCATGGACATTATGCTGCGCCAATGCCGAAGCCACGGACATTTTTCCGGAACCAACTGTGCCGTTTGCAACGACGAAGGGAAATTCATCATGAGCGACCGCGAAGCCAATTCCTTGGGTCGCATGCTGGCGTTGGTTTTGCGCCACGCCCCAGAAAAATTCAACGTCGACATGGACATCAACGGCTGGGTCAACACTCGGGAACTCTCCGAAGCCATCGGCAACCAACGTCGCCACTACCACTGGCTACGAGGCTGGCACTTCGAGGCCATCGCCAACGCCGACGAGAAGGGTCGGTATCAAGTTGAAAACGGTATGATTCGGGCCACCTACGGTCACTCCATCGAATTGGACCTCGACCTGCCGACCGACGACATCCCCGAGGCCCTGTTTTACCCCTGCGAGGCGGAAGAGGTCAGCACGATGCTCGAATACGGCATCACCTCCGGGGACCGAAAAAACGTCCACCTCTCTCGATCCATCCAAAACGCCATGGAAGCGGGCCATGTCCGCATTGACCGTCCTGCAATCTTGGAAGTGGACACCGTCCGAGCCATCGCTGACGGTCACACCATTTACCGGGCCGGTACAACGGTTTTCTTGACCGACGAAGTCCCCGGAGAATACCTCTATCAAGTGGATGCCGAGGACCCGTTGATTCTCGAAGTCATTGAAGAATGGATTCGGGAAGAAGAAGAGTGACGGTTCACTTTTCTGCTCCGCACGCAGGGCAGAACGCCAAGTCGAGTTCCAAGACAGCTCGGCATGTACCGCAGTGAACGTGACCGGACATCAGGGCCTCCACCTTTTTTGGAGCCGGGGGCGGCGTGTTGATGCCCTCGCTCTCCACCAATCGGATGGGGTCCATACCGCGTCGTTGCAATTCCTCAATCCGATTTTTGTAAATGATGGCCTCCTGAAGGGCCGATTCCAATTGCCAGCACCGTTCCTGACGTTCTTTCCCGTCGGCGATGGTGCGGGCCTCCTCAAGACAGACTTGGAGATGGCGCATGAAAGCCTCAACCGTTGGCTCTTCGCTCATGCACGGTGCTGCCCCCCGATGCCTCATGAAACCTTGCACCGCCCGGCAACGGTAGCCTCATGATGCTCTTTCCTCTCCCAAGACCATGCGAGACCGGGTGGTGGTGAAGTGGGGCGGTGGCCTCATCACCGAGAAAAGCACCATGACAACGGTCCGAGCCGATATCTTGGACCGGCTTGCTGAACAATTGGAAACATGTTTGGCCCATGACCTTGACGTGGTGCTCGTTCACGGGGCAGGTTCATTCGGCCACCTCAAAGCGAAGCAGTATCGCCTCGCTGAGGGGAGAATCAACCACCAGACCTTCGAGGGCGAGATGTCTCAGGATGAGGCGGTTGAAGAGGTCCGGCAAGACATGCTGACCCTCAATTCGTACGTGATGGAAGCCCTCACCAAGCGGGATATCAGTGCCGTCACCCTCCCGCCTCACCAATGGGCGAGCAACACAGGCCCGGACTTCACCGGCGACCTCACCGTGTTTCGAGATGCACCTAGCGGCATCGTCTTGGTGACCTACGGTGATGTCGTCAAGTGCGATGGTGAAGCGGAGTTTGGAATTCTCTCCGGTGACGACTTGGTCGTTCGTCTGGCCGTTGAGTTGCCCCGAGTAAAACGCCTTGTCTTTGCCATGGGCGGTGTTGACGGGGTTTTGGCAGCACCGCCTGTGCCCGGTGAGGCGCAAGAACTCCTCCATACCTTGCGAAAAGACCGAGCCTTCGAAGGCAGCCATGCGACAGAAATGGACGTGACCGGCGGCATCGGACTCAAGGTTGACCGTGGTTTTCAAGTCGTTGAACGCGGCATTGAGGTGATGCTCGTGAGTGGAGAACACGAACAACGCGTGGCCGATGCATGTCTTGGTCGCACCGTTCTCGGCACCTCGTTGCTTGCATGAGAGCGCAGAGAACTCTTCATGTAGCCTCCGCGCCACCGAAAGACTGGTGAAACGATGGGAGGCTACGGCATTGGTGATGTTCCACACGTTGAACTGACGGCAGATGACCGTTCATCGCTCAGCGAAAGCGACGAAGCGCAAGCGGCCTTGATGGCCGAGGCGGTCATTCATGTCAGTGAGCGCGATGAAGTTCTTGGACCGATGTCCAAGTTGGAAGCCCATCGAGGCGCAGGCGCCTTTCACCGAGCATTCAGTGTCCTTCTGTTCAATTCCAAAGGGGAAATGCTCCTCCAACGCCGCTCGATGGACAAAGTCACCTTTCCTGGAGTTTGGGCCAATGCGTGTTGTTCGCACCCGCTGCACGAGGAAGGCGAGTTGGACGAAGTTGATGCGATGGGTGTTAAACGAGCAGCCATCAGGAAGTTGGAGCAGGAACTTGGCATTGACCCGACGACCATCTCCGAAAGCGATTTGACGTTCATGACCAAGATGCGTTACGCCGCCCGAATGAACGCCACATGGATTGAGCGAGAAATCGACCACATTCTCGTCATGACCGCCGATGTGGAGTTGAAGCCGAACCCCAACGAGGTCGCAGAGGTCATGTGGGTGAGCAACGAAGCCTTGGAAGCGATGCTCATTGAAGAACGCCCTGCCCACGAGGCAGTAGCACCTTGGTTCCGTTCCATCGCCGCCCGAATCATGACCAAAGACTGGTGGCAGCACCACGCTCACGCCGAAAAACTCGCTGAACTAGCCGACGACCGAATTCACGACATGGGCGACATCAGCCACATGCTCCCCGGTGCTGAAGGAGCAGATTTGCTCACCTCCATTATGGAAGTCAAGCCACTCATTGAAGCCCGAATTGAATCAAGCCTCCGAGCATCACGGCACGAACGCCTCGGCAACGCCATGATGCACCTCATTGAAGGCGGTGGGAAGCGCATGCGAGCGACGCTTCCTTGGTTGATCGCAAAAGCGGTGGGTGAAGCGCACTCCGGTTTGCTTGACATCGGTGCGGCCATTGAAACCGTCCACAATTTCACCCTCGTCCACGACGATATTATGGACGATGACGAAGTTCGACGGGGAAGGAACGCCGTCCATGTGGAGTATGGCATGCCAACGGCCATTAACGCAGGCGACGCCATGCTCGCCATTGCTTTTGAACGCCTGGTCCAAGCAGAGAACCTTGAGGCTCACGATGTCGCTCCGTTGGTCAACCGCATCGCTTGGATGGTGCGGCGAGTCAGCGAAGGGCAACAATTGGACATCGAGTTCGAAGACCGCCTCAACGTCTCGGAGGAAGATTACCTCGAAATGATTGAAGGGAAAACGGCCGTCATGTTCCTCATTTGCGCTGAAATCGGTGCTCGGATTTCAGGGGCTGACGAGGAGACCATCCAATTGATGGCTGAATGGGGCAAAGCGGTTGGGCTTTGCTTCCAATTGATGGACGACATCATCGATGTCCTTTCCGACTCTGAAACCTTGGGCAAGCCCGCCGGGTCCGACATCGCTCAGGGCAAGCGCACCTTGATGGTGATTCATGCGCTTCGACAACCGGAGAGTCCGGTCAAGGAGCGTTTGCTCGGCGCCCTTGGAAAAGGGGACGAAGTCAGTGAAGCCTCCCTCAGCGACGGCCTTGCCGCTTTGCAGGAGCTTGGGTCAGTCACATATGCACGGGAAATGGCCGAAGCGTTTCACGCTCAAGCCCACGCCTGCCTCGACCGGATAGAAGACGGGCCCGCCTTGGTTGCGCTTCGGGAATTGACCGACTTCCAACTCGCACGACTTCACTGAAGAGAAACAGGGTCGTGGAGATACACCGTGCCCTCAACGAGAACACGGGCGTACCACCGCGTGTGCCCTTGACGCTGGCGGTGGCTCAATTCTCGAAACGAACCGCCCTCAAAGGAGGCCCTGATGGTCTTGCATGGGGGTGCATCTCCGGTGACCTCCAGCACCACCTCGCCCACCGTGATTCGTGCGCCAACCGACAAAGCATCCGGTTCCAAACCGTCAACGAGTAGATTTTCTCCGGTCGTACCAGGCCGAATGGGGTGGCCCTCTGCTTGGAGATGTTCAAGGACGGAGGTCAAGAGAAGGCACACCGCTCGTTGAGGCCCGCCATGGTGGCGAGTGTCGAGTTGCTTGTCGCCGACACAACCTGATTGGTTGATTACGAGGTGATCTCGAGGATGCTTCGGCACACCCCCTTCGGGGTTGACATGGAGGCCTACCGCCCTTGCCACCATTGAGGAAGCCTCAATCAGCGTAGTAAGATTCGGGATTGGGTTCGGGTTTCAAGCCCTTGCGTTGTCGGATTTCACCAACGACCTTGTCGAAGAGTTGCGGTGGCAGAATTTCGAATCCAAGGTTTTCGGTGTTCCAAACGGCGCGACCTTGTGAGGCGGCACGGATGTCGTTCGAGAAGCCAAATGTTTCAGCGATTGGAATCACACCGACCACAGTGGTCACGTTCCCTTCAGAAGGCATGTCTTCGATGATGCCTCGGCGGGTCGTCACTTCTCTGGTCACTTGACCAAGCCAGTCGTTTGGAACGGAGATGAAGGCCTTCTGCATCGGTTCAAGAATGACCGTACGGGCACGCATCATGGCCCCCTTAATGCCGTTGCGGACGGCAGGGATGGTCTGAGCAGGTCCACGGTGAATGGCGTCCTCGTGCAGCTTTGCATCAACGAGTCGGACGAACATGCCCTGCACGGGTTCGTCGGCGATGGGGCCTTTCACACAAACTTCGTTAAAGGCTTCAATAATGAGTTCCCGAGTTTCGTGCAGGTTTTGGATACCCTTGGTATCGTTCACGAGCACGTTCGTTCCGTTGATAGCGTAGATCTTCCGCATGACGTCCTTGTCCATGCCGTACTCACCGAATTTGTTTCCAACTTCCTTGGAATCGCTGTTTCGAACCGGCCCGTCGCCGAGTTCACCGGCGCGAAGGGCGTTCACGACTTCCTCGGGAAGGGCTTCAATCTCAAAGAAAAAGCGGTTGTGGCGGTTGGGCGACTTGCCCTCAAAGGAGTTGCCTCGGTTGGAACCCTGGATACCTTCTCGATAAACGACGATGGGAGGGCTCACCTTGACCTTGATGTTCTGCTCTTCCTCAATCCGGTACACGGTGATCTCCAGGTGGAGTTCACCCATACCAGCAAGCAGGGCTTCACCTGTTTCCTGGTTGGTGGTCACCTGCAGGGATGCATCGGCTTTGGCCAAGGAACGAAGGGCGTCAATGAACTTTGGAAGGTCTTTCATGCTCTTGGGTTCAACGGCAACGGTCACGACCGGGTCGGAGTAGTGGCGAATGGCTTCAAAGGGCGTGAAGTCCTTGTTGCGAGACAAGGTCACACCGGCAGCAGCGGAACGGATTCCAGTCACAGCGGCGATGTTACCAGCAACCACTTTCGGCACGGTGATTCGGTCGCCGCCAACCATCATGGCAACTTGCTGAACACGCTCTGACTTGGCTGCACCGATGGCAAACACCGACTCGCCTTGATTGATGGAGCCCGAATAGACGCGGCCAACGGCGACTTCGCCAGCGTGGGGGTCCATCCAAATCTTGGTGACCATCATGGCCAACTCTGCCTCAGGGTCGCAGTTCATCATGGCTTGACCAATTTCAGATTCCAAATCACCGGTCCAGATGTTGGGGATGCGGTACTTCTGGGCTTCAATGGGCCCGGGAAGCTTGCTGACAGCCATGTCGAGCAAAACTTCGTGGACGGGAGCTTTCTGAGCGAGCGTCTTTTGGTCTTCGTTGTTGCAGTATTCAAAAATCTCCTTGAAGGAAATCCCTGATTTGGCCATGTAGGGGACGGTAATGCCCCAGTTGTGGTAAGCAGAACCAAAGGCCACGGTTCCGTCCTGGACCGATACCTGCCACTCCTTCTTCTTGTTCTCGGGAGCGAATTGCTTGATGAGTTTGTTGACTTTCTTGATGGTCTCGGTAAATCGCGCCATCATGTCCTCAGGCGTGACTTGGAGTTCGTTGATGAGCCGGTCCACTTTGTTGATGAACAGCACGGGCTTGACTTTCTCTTTCAAAGCCTGACGAACCACGGTCTCGGTCTGCGGCATAGGCCCTTCAACGGCGCAAGCAAGGATAAAACAGCCATCAACGGCACGCATGGCACGCGTCACGTCGCCACCGAAGTCAACGTGGCCCGGTGTATCGATGAGGTTGATGAGGTAATCCGTCCCTTCCACACCGTGAACCATGGATGCGGAAGCGGCGTTGATGGTGATTCCACGCGCCGACTCTTGTTCGTCAAAATCCAGAACCCGTGCAGCACCTGCCAGATCGTTTGACATCATGCCCGCGCCGGCAATCAGGTTGTCTGAGAGCGTGGTTTTCCCGTGGTCAATGTGGGCGGCGATGCACAAGTTTCTGATTTGAGGCAGAATGTGCATCACTTCGGTAGCTTTCTTGATGTTGTCTTCTTTGCGTCCCATGGTTACCACCGTGTTCTCGTTATTTTGCCCCACCTGAATCGGGTTCTTAAGTGCCGCGTTCGGGAGGACCGAAAAAGGCGACTCCAATCCACTCGGAAGCGATTTATCCTCCGAGAAGACAACGTCAAGTGTGATGTATGCTGGAATAACAACGCGCCATGGAAACTTGGCGTAGAGCGCCCGTCAAAGCCTTTGGAGGGCCCTTCAGTGAAGCATCACCGAGCTGAGGCAGCGATGCGCTCCAACTCTTCTTTCTTGCCAACAGCATAGGACGTCACATCGCCCTCGCTGGCTTTCGTTAGTTCGTTGATGATGCAGTTCTTGAGCGTGCGCTTCGATTTGTGGGTTCCTTGCTGAGCGCCCTTTGCAAGGTTAGCCAAGGCCACGTCAAGGCGGCGAGAGGGAGACGAGTCAACGGCCTTTGGCTGAGAGACGGCACCGAATTTAATCCGGGTGATCTCTTCCATGGGAGCGGCCGAACAAATGGCGTCAACGAAGACCTGAAGCGGGTTGTTTCCGGAGCGCTCTGAAATGTGGTCAAGAGCGCCTTCGAAGGCTTTCATTGCACCCATTTTCTTACCGGTGTAAGCACCGGTTCGCATGAGTTTGTTGATGTACCGTTCCACCACGGAAAGTTTGGCCTTACCAAACCACGCATTGGCGTGACGTCCACCGGTGTGAGGAACACCGACGGTGGTGAGGTTGATGTAGGGAGCCAAGCCGGGATCTCGGCAGGTGACTTCGGAAGCATCCCACTTTCCGAACACCTTGGTACCGATGCCGGCAATGGGTTTGACTTCAACAACTGGGGATTCTTCGTCGCTCATCATGAACACCTCAACGGACGGGTTTCTCCTTGCGGCCACGGACCATTTCGTCGAGCGAAACACCGTTGACCTGAATAACCTTGTAGCGAACACCGGGGATGTCACCGTACGAACGCCCCATGCGTCCGCCGATACCTTCCACCATCACTTCATCGTGCTCGTCAATGAAGTTGATAGCGCCATCGCCCGGGGCGAAGGCCGTGAGTTTGTTGCCGTTTTTGATAAGCGAGATTTTGACGGCTTTGCGGATGCCGGAGTTGGGCTGCTTGGCCTCAATTCCAACTTTCTCGATAACGATGCCTTTGGCCTGGGTGGAACCGGCGAGCGGGTCGTGCTTGGCTCGGGACTTGAGCATGCGCTTCTTGTAACGGCGATCCGACCAACGAAACTTTTGTCGGTCCTTGGCCATCTTTGCACCTGCGAAGAGTCCTCTGCCCATCATGTTCACCTCATTGAAGCAAGTTGCCGACTTACCGCCCCTATTTAATCAAATCCCTCCGAGCCGGCGAAACCGAGGCGGCGTTGTTTGGTTTTGACCCCAACATCCCCCCCGAAACGGAGGAACAACTTCAAGCAACGCCTCCCCGTGGGGAAACCATGGCCTTTCGCGACCATCTTGGCGCCGCATCCCACGAAAACGGCGCCGTGAGCCTTGTCCACGGCATGTTGCATCATTCTCAAGCCACTCAACACGCCATGACCGTGTTCAACGCCATCGAGGAGTGCCCCGGCCACCGCGCTGCCGTCAACATGCTTACTCGTGACCGGTTGTGCGCCGCCATCGGCATTGAGCCCGAAGCCTACATTGACACCTTGGGCTGGGCCATGAAGCACCCGAGTCAGCCCGTCATCGTGAATGAAGACGAGGCACCGTGCCGAGAAGTTCGGCCAGAGACCGTTGATTTGCGCTCCATCCCCATCCCGCATCATTGGCCACAAGATCGCGGGCGATATTCATCCGCCAGCATCATCATCGCCGAAGACAACGGCATACGAAACGTCTCCTTCCACCGTCAATTCCTCCGCGATGCAAACCACTTGGTTGTCCGGTTGGTCCCGCGCCATTTGCGAACGATGGTCACGACGGCAAGGTCCGAGGGGCGCGAGGTCAAGGTCGCCGTTGTCAATGCGCCTGACCCCGTTGTGCTGCTTGCAGCAGCGATGTCGTTCAACGAGAACATCGACGAGCTGACCATTGCAGCGGCTCTGCATGAGAAGTTGTACGACCAACCACTTCGGCTCGTGAAATTACCAAACGGCGTTCACGCACCTGCAGACGCCGAGTATGTCTGGTGGGGTCGCATTACCCTTGACGACGACGACGAGGGCCCCTACGTTGACATCACGGGAACGGTGGACGATGTTCGCCAAGAACCCGTGATCGAAGTTGACGGTCTGTCGCATCGCAACGAACCCATTTTCCACGCTTTGATTCCTGGCGAAGCCGAACACAAAACGCTCATGGGTTTGCCTCGGGCGCCCACCATCAAAGACGCTGTAAACAACGTTGTAACCTGCACCGACGTGCACATGACAGAAGGTGGATGCGGCTGGCTTGGAGCGGTCCTGAAAATCAAGAAGGTCCATCCGGACGACGGGATGAAAGCCATCAAGGCCGCGTTTGACGGTCATAAAAGCATGAAGATGGTCACGGTTGTTGATGAGGACATTGACATCACCGATCCGGTCAGGGTTGAATGGGCCTTGATGACCCGATGGCAACCCGACAAGGACACCCTGATTCTCAGCAATCAAAAGGGAAGCTCGCTGGACCCTTCAAGGTACGACGACGGCAACACCTCAAAAATAGGCTACGACGCAACCATCGACCACGGCGTGGACCCATCGGGCTTCATGTCCGTGCAGTGAGGCGATTCAATGACCGACAGCCAAGACCTCTTGCAACACCCTCGCAGGAATCTTGGCAATCGGTACCGCTCAACAGCACTCAAATTTGCGAAGCTCGCAAAAGACGACCCTGCGCGAGAAACCGAAAACCTGGCTTGGGCCGAACAAAATGCTCGCCAAGCCTTGCTCCATGATTTCACCGATGAACGCAACTGGCGATGCTTGGCGGAACTGAAGGTTTTGAACGGTGACGCCGAAGGGTTGCACACCGTCCTCGAAGATGTCTTTAGCGTTCTTGGAAGGGACCCTGAACACGTGGATCAGCTCAAGGGCATTGATTTCCTCGCCCACGGCAGGACCTTGCTCGAGGCCACGTTTGCCAACGATTCTCTGGACCCCGAAGTTTGGTGGAAACAAGTTTCTGAGGACAAACCTCGGTCATCTGTTGAGCAGTTCGCCGAGAGGTGCCGTCGCCTCGATTTTCGAGACCAACGAGCCAACATTGTGTACGGACGGCGATTGGAACGGCTCCGCTCGGCTGGTTTTGTCGAGATGTTCATGGATTTGGCCCGCCACCTCCTCGCTCACCGCCCGATGAACCATGAGTTGTGGCTCGAGCTCGGCAGGCTCCACGAACGCCGGGGAGAGGCTGACGATGCCTGGTCGTGCTACGATCAAGTCCAACAATTGCGACCCCACAGCGAGGAGCGGACCCGATTCCTTGAGCGCCTCAAAGGCAACATGGACGGTTTAGAAAAGCAGGCATGGTCTGGACCTTCCATCGAACACCGCGAGGCCTTCTTGAAAGGCATGCAGACCCTCACCGAGCGCATCTCGTCACCCGAGGCGCCGCCTGTTGAACAACCATCAACAGCTCCCGAGGCAAAGGCCCATCCGGATGAAGGGAAACTCGCCACGTTGCTTGAGCAAGGCGATGTTCAAGCGGCCTTCTTTTTGGCCCGTCGGCTGGTTGCTGGCGGAGAAGAATGGGCGGAAGCATGGCTTGAACGTGTTCAATCCGAGTGGTAGGTGGTTGGTTGCAAGCAAACGCCCCGCGTTTTGTGCTGGCATGGGTCACCGTTGAGGGAGAGCAACTCACGGCGATGGGCGAAGGGGGGCGAATCCTCTTCGTTGAGCATCCCGAACGAGGATGGGAAATTCCTGGTGGCCATTTGGAGCCCGGTGAGTCGCCAGAAAAGGCGTTGCTTCGTGAACTTCGTGAAGAAACGGGTCTTGCGGGCACTTTGGTGAGGTGGAATCGAACCTACTACCCAGAGGGTTGGGTTGGCCATGTTCAGGTGACGCCAACAACAGAGGCATCCTGGACCGTGAACGACGCCATGGTGGCCAAAGTGGCGTGGTGGACGGCAACGCCCCCCGTCAAAACTTGGACGGAGGACGAATTCGAGGATCTTGCTCTGTTTTTTGCTTCATGAAGACAACGACGTCAACTGAGCCAAGCGATGCCCCCAAGCCTCGGTTTGAGCCTCGGATGAAGCGCATGCTTGAGCGACCGCTGCCAACATCGGGTCGTCTACCTGCGAAGGGTTCTCCATCAAACCGGCAAAGGCCTCCATTCGACCCATGCGGTGAGCAAGCGTCAACATCGCTCGTACATCGGGGCGTTCAACGCCTTCGTACCCTGCTGGCATGTGCTCCAAGCACCAATCAAAGACACCGTTGATATCGTCAGGATGAACGTGCAGAGCAGGGCGTTCCTCGTTGAGGTCAACAGGCTTCGCTGATTCAACTTGAACGTGCATAGGGTCGGCCGTTGTGCTTTGATGCTCGCAAGCGAGGTCAAGAAACAAGGCTCCTGCCTCAATAGCCATTTGAACTTGAGCGGCGAGTATCGCATGCTTGTGCGCGTTCCATGCATGGCGGCACGCATCAAAGGTGTGGCCGATGGCTTGCCGAATTCTGCTGGCACCAAGGCGAGAAATGGCGATGGTTTCGTGAGCATGACCACCGTTCCTCGATATGTCGCCATAGACTTGAAGCGCCATCAGCGCTTCACCTTGGGCCATGTGATAGGCGGCCTTGTTCAACAAGGAAAGGTCATGATCCCTGCTCGCTTTCGCTACCGACTTCAGTCGAACTTCCGCCCATGTCAAGTCGTCTTCGGCACCCTCGGCGTCACCCTGCTCAAAACGAGCGAGGCCACGCTCCATCCGAAGGCGGCCTTCGAGAGCCAGGTCACGCGTTTCTGGAGAGCGTACAACGGCAAGGGCATCTTCGATGGCTTCATCCAAATGCGTATCGCCGAGCCAACGGCGACGGACCAGACCCAGAACGGCTCGTTCGCCAGCAGTAAGATGAACATCCATCGCATCAAGGAGTTCAGGGGCATCCATGAACAACGCCGCTTCGGCGAGGGTCAACCAGGATGACCAATTCATCTCCTCCTTCCAAGCGAGGAGAACATCACCCTCCACAGGGCCCTCTTCGCGCCATTTCGAAACAAAAACGCCCGGCCCTCTTGGAGTTTCAATGATGGTCACCGTCCAACCTCCTTTCGTTCAACTCGAGCCACAGCATCAAGAAAAGCCGTTTCGGCGGCGATGGGGTCGGCGGGCCCGGTCCAACCGGCTGCTCCGTCATGGCCTCCGCCCTCGCCACCAATGGATTGTGCGACCCGTTCCATCACGATGCCCATGTGAAGGCCTGCGAGAACACTCGACCGTGGAGCACGCACCGTGAGGCGTGTCTGACCGTCGCGATGGCGCGTTACGACCACTGCATCAGCCCCCAAGCCATTCAGGAGGCTGGCGACTTTCCCCTCAAGCGTCCCTGCCGTTGTCCGTAAAACGGTCCAAGCACCGGCTTCCGTGGTGTCAGCACGTTGCAAACCACGAAGAATCGCTCCCCGGTCGCTTGGACTGGGCGATTGGTCCTCGAGGGTTTGAACGAAGGCCTGGTAATCAATACCCCCCCGCTCAATGAGGAGGGCTGCCGTCGAAAAAGAACCAGCATCGGCATGGCGGAACCTTCCGGTGTCCGTCACCAATCCAGCGAGTAAAAATTCACAAACAGCAGGCGACAAGGCCTCCGAAGCATGGAGGTCAAGATATCGAGCGACCACTTCGGTTGTTGAGCGAACGTCCCATTTGATGGCGAGGTCGTTTTCTGACAACGACCATCCGTCGGTGGCGTGGTGGTCAATGATGCAGAGGGGGACGGCAGGAATTGGAAGTCCAACTTGTTCGGGGGAGGCGGCATCGACGATCACGGCCCCGGCCAGACCAGCGGGCCAAGCCGTGTACCCTTCGGCCAGTTTCCGAAAGGGAGCGCGGTGTTCTTCGACCAATTGCTTGGCGAGCCGACCCAGATGGAGGCCACAAGCCATCATGTGGGGGTGGCTCGCGGCCAAGCCAACCGCTGAACCCACCGTATCCATGTCTCCGTTCCTCCCGGTGATCACGGCGACCGGCCCCTTGCTCACGGCGTCTGAGAGCCACCGATGCAGACGCTCAAGGTCGCTCGTTTCGATTGGTCTTGGGGTCATGCTCAAGCACCTTGCAGGGATTTCTTCAATTCCTCATAGGTCTGAATCAATTGTTTTTCCCGCTCGGAAAACCGCTCAAGATGCGTGGTCAAAGAATCCAACGTCTCTTTGAGTTCAGAAACGAGCGCTTCTCGGTCCGAAACCTCGATGAGAACACCACCAAGTTGTCGGTGAAGAGCCAAACCATCGGGCTGGGCTTGGACGGCGGCGATGGTCCCTTCCAATTCTTGGACTTGAGCGCGGACGCTGCTGACTTGTTGGCGGGCAGCTTGAACCTCTGCGACCACGAGTTGGAGTTGATCGATGTTTTCCAAAGGCTCACCGAGCCGAAGGGCGAGGCCGTGGTTCAAGAATGCTTTCCGAACACTTTCAGCACATTGTCTGTAGCAATGAGACCCCGAAGCCGGGTGTTCCACATCGCCCTGAGGTCTTTGCAGGCTCCTTCCTCAAGGTGAAAGAAGAAGGAGGATTCGCCCTGCCAGACCACCTCGCAATCCGTTGCAAGGCTTGCAGCGAGGGCACGGGTGTCTTCGAGGTTTCGAGATGCGATGTGGAGGTCAAGTTGCCACATGGGCACGGCCTCAGCTCACTCTTCTTCGCCCGCAGCGTCAGCAGGGGCTTCCTCTTCTTCGCCAACGGGAGGACGGTCTGCGAGTTCGCGCTCGTAATTCATGGCTGCTTCTTGAGCGATGAAGGCCATATCGGCCGTGGTAGCCCCGTCAACTGAGCGACGGAGAATGCGGTTGTTGGCGTCGGAAGCCCGTGTGAAGGGTTCCCATGCACCGCCTGCGAAGGTGTGATCGCATTTTTTGCAGGACCAAATACCCACAGATTGTCGCTCAACCTTGGGGTACTGGCAGACAGGACACGTGTATTTGCGGGAGCGCTTGGCCATGGCAGCGCCTGCATTTCGTCGGACGGACACACCGTACCGTGCTCCGAACCGTGCGGTTGCGCCGGCTTTCTGGGTTCGCTTTGCCAATCAATTCCCCTCCTTTTCTGCGACGAGTTTTCGAAGTTCAACACAGCGTTGTTGCGCCACCTCAAAGATCTCGGCAAATTCGGCGGGAGTGAACACCCCTTTTAGGCCCTTCTGTAGGGAGTGGAGGTGCCCTTCGTCACCAAGCGTGATGTGAATGCGTTCGTCACCGCCCAATTCTTCTTGTTCAGAGGCGTCAAGGACATAGCGACCACCAACTCGGGTAAACGACGCCATGATGGGCGTACCGCTCACTTCCAAACGGTGGTCCTCACCGACATCAAAGCGTTCAGCAGGAACCACTGCCGTTCGTAGCGCAGCGATGGCAGCCAAGCCGCAGGCATCGAAGATGTTGCCCTGGTCTGAGAGTACGTGAATATCGATCATGACACCCCAAACTTTCTCGCCGGGCACAATGCAGAGGCTGTCCATGTTGATGCAACCGGATTCGCGAATCCCGCGGTCAACCACACGACCCAACTCAATGGATTGGGGTGAAGGGGGGCCAGGTTCGTACTTTCGACCGGCGACAGGACGGAGTTCTGCACCGCACATCAACGAGCCTTGCGTGGGTCGGTCGGGCCAGGGTGTTCGCAATTCGAACTTGACACCAGCGTAAACCACCGTGCCACCGATGACGACTTTGGCGGAACCCTCAGCGTTGTAGAGGCAATCCACCTCGAGCGTCACGTCGCGTCCGTCCCAGCGGCCACGGCCGTCGAGGCGCTTGTTATCTTCCGCAAGGCGAGCAAGTTCTTGGCGAAGCAAAGCAGGAACGAGTTCAACCATCAAGCTTCACCCCCTTCGTAGCGACGACGAAGCGCATCGACCATGATTTCGTGGATTTCCTTCGCAGCTTTGAAGTTGTATTCCATCGCCAATTCAAATTCTGCCGGCGAAAGGTCTCCGTCCATCTGAAGGAAGGCGATTTCGCCCGTGTTCGGCAAGATACCGACGGGGAGGTCTGCTTGGCCGTAATTGTCTTCTGCCTTGTCAAGGTCGAGAACGACGGTGTCTTCGACTTTTCCAGAGGCGACACCGACAATGAGGTCTCGCATGGGAATACCGGCGTCGGCAAGAGCAACTGCTGCTGCCGTGATACCGACGCAACGGGTGCCCGCTTCGGCAGCGAGAATCTCAATCTCCACGCGAATCTTCGAACGAGGATACCGCTCAACGAGAACGACCGATTCCAAGGCCTCGGCAGTGACTTTTGAGATTTCACGGGAACGGCGATTGAACCCCGGACGAATACGGTCCGAAGTGGAAAAGGGCGCCATGTTGTAGCGGACATCGATGACCGCTCGGTCTTGGCGTTGGATTTTGCGAGGGTGCGCTTCCATCGGGCCATAAACCGCGGCAACCGCAACGTTGAGCCCGTGGGTCACCATGGCGGAACCGTCGGCAGCAGGAAGCACGCCAGCCTCAATGCTCACCGGTCGCATTTCATCGATTTTTCGGCCGTCAAGGCGAAGCCCGTCGTCCCGTAGCAATTGTACATCTCCATATCCACCCATCATGCATCACCTTTCATTTCGTTTTCCAAAGTTGTGAAGAGGTCCTCAATGTCTGTGCGGTGGCCGGAGGAGGCCAACATGTGCACCGCTTTCCTGGCCCACCGGATGCCGCTGGGCGAACCGTCGATCCAAACACGGCCGTTTTCGCCGACCATGATGCGGCAATCGCAAGCGTCGCGAAGGCGCTGAAGCCGTTCGTTGTTTTCGCCTCGGATGCGGTCGATGTGTTGGACCGGAAGGCGTTCAACCGTGCCTTGGTTCAAGCGGCGCAGACCGACGCCCTTCATGGTCAGCACCACGTTGTGGCATTCGTCGACTTCTTGAACACGTGCGAGGACAACATCGCCGACATCCATGTGTTGGCGTGCAGCACCGAATTCTACCTTCCAAGGTGCGAGGGACATGGGGAGCAAACCTTGGAACGCTCCGTTGATGTCCATGAACCAGAGATTGTTTCGAACCTCGGCAACCGTTCCAACGATGAGGTCCCCCGAGCGCGGCATGTATGCTGCGTTGATGGGGTCAACGGAAACGGTGGAATTCAATTCTCGAAGCCACCCGAGTTGGGTGGCGATGAACGTGTCGTTGGAAGCAACAACTCCGCTTCCTGCTCGCTTCCCGGTGGATGGCCCAACGGCCATTCCCGGGGTCACTAGGCGCTGCTCGGCGCCGCTCTGACCTTGGGACATTCTTTTCTCTCCAATCCCGGCGAGCCGCCAACCCATGATAAAGGCCACCCAAGCGACGGGCGCAGGGGTATCACAGTTCCTTGACTTCGGCATCGGAACTTTTTCGCATCACTTGGCCGATGAGTTCACCTTTCATACCCGCTGGGCATTCAACGACTGCAGCCCAAGAACCGTCTTCCAACCACCCTTCTTTTTGCTGATAAGCACGCAAGACCTGACTCACGCTCCCGTAGGCTGAGCCAGGGACTTTGAACGCCAAACGCACGGTCTCAAAAGAGAGTGGAATCAAGGGTTTGAGTTTTGAGATGGCGTCCTTGACCTGTTCTTCAAGTCGCTTAAACGGGTCAACGGAATACCGGGATTCTTCAAGAGCCAATTCGAGGCGTGTTTTGGGATGCGGAGATTTTGTTTTTGGGTCAACGGCCTGTGTGTGTATGTGGTGGATAATCTGTTGCCGCATGGTTTCAACCATCGCCTTTCGCTGGGCCGTCGTGAGTTGGATGGAACCTTTCTCGAGGATGATAGAAGCGATGGCGGCGATGTCTTGTGTTTGAAAAACCGATTCAATGGCTTCCTCGGTAGGCCGCTCTCCTCCACGCGCATCGTGGAAGACCTCGTCCATGGCGAGAAAATCGTTGATGTCAATGCTTGTTGGATCGTTTTTGAAAGCTTCAACGAGGGCCGGGTCAACGAGAACTTCGTACCGCTTCCCACCTTTCTCAAGTCGTGCAAGGACGGCGTTGTCAAGACTCACCATGCGGCTTCACCTCGGCAGTCTGCCTCGGATGCCTCCATCGGCTCAATCCTCAAGGGGCTTGAGGCGGTCGATTTGCTTGTTCACTTCGCCTCGGTCAAGAACTCGGTATCCGTTGCTATCAACGACCGTGACTTCCACAGCATCCCGGTTCAACTCAGCGTCGTTGGCCGTTCGGAGGGCTTCAAGGCCAAGTTTCATGGCTGCGTTGAGCGTCATGTTTTCCTTCCAGTTATCCTCAAAGAATTCGATGACCGTGTTTCGGCCGCTGCCAATGGCGCCGGCGTGATAGGATTGGTAGGCGCCGGAGGGGTCTGTTTCGTACAAGTGAATGCCGTTGTCGTCAACACCGCCAATGAGCAGGGCCGTCCCAAAGGGACGGGAGCCGCCGTATTGGGTGAACGACTGTTTGAAATCACAGATTTTCTTCACCATGACATCCACGGGCACCGTGGCTCCGTAGGTGATACGGTTGATTTGAGCCTCCACTCGAGCACGGGCGACGAGTTGACGTGCGTCAGCGACAAGCCCGGAGGTGGCGATGCCGATGTGCCCGTCAATCTTGAACATCTTTTCAATGGACTCGGGGATGATCAGGCGACTGATGATGCGCTTGTCGCAGACCAGAACAACGCCGTCTTTGAATTTCAAACCGGCCGTAGTGGTTCCTCTTTTGACAGATTCACGGGCGTATTCGACTTGAAACAGTCGTCCGTCTGGGCTAAAAGTCGTGATTCCGTGATCGTATCCTCGTCCGCTTGGTTGCATGGTCTGACCTCAAGTTCTTGGTTCGGTTGACACTTTAAGAGGATGAGGGTCCGATTGTTTGGATTCTCTCTCCGTGTCAACACCGGCAATCTGCCGTCCCGTATCAACCCACGGCCACGCATAGGCTCTTGAAGCGCTTCTTCCACGTCCAAGCATGCGCGTGGCTGTGCTGAGTTCTGGGGGCAAAGATTCCGCCGCTGCGTGGTGGTGGGCCATCTGCCAGGGGTGGACCGTTGATTCCCTCGTCACCGTTTGCATCACTGGAGAGGACTCGCCGATGTTCCAAATACCCGGTACTTCGCTCGTTCAAGAACAGGCCGAGATGGCTGAGGTCCCTTGGGTCGCTGTTCACGCGAGCGGGGCCACGCCCGACGACCTCGTTGCGCTCGAAAAAGCGCTCGAGGGAAGAGAGATTGACGGCATCGTCAGCGGAGCCTTGCGTTCAGACTATCAAAAATCACGGCTCGAGCGTATGGCGGAACGACTGGGCATCCGCAGCTGGACACCCTTGTGGCACCAAGACGGACGAGAGCATGTGGCCAACATGGTGGAGAATGGTTTTGAGATCATGATTACGAGTGTCTCAGCCGATGGCCTCGATGCGTCGTGGTTGGGTCATGTTCTCAACGAGGCTTCCTTTCTTCAATTGGAAGAGCTTGCCCTGCGATACCGTTTCCATGTCGAAGGCGAAGGAGGCGAATACGAGACCTTGGTCCTCAGCGGGCCTCACCTCTCCGGCCGACTCGACGTGAACTGGTCCATCGAATGGGACGGACGAAGGGGTCGCCTGCAGTTTCATTGAACGGCTTGTCGAGCAAGTTCAACACACTCGTCAACGATTTCGCCAGCAACACCCACATGATTCATCGGGTCAAACATCCGCTCGAGGTCATCGGGCGAAAAAGCGGCGGCGATGGCCGGGGTTCGACTGCAAACGTCAATCAGTTCCTCCTTTTTCTCGACCGCCTCAAAAGAGGCGGCGCGCAGAACCTCATGCGCCTCATCGCGAGGCATCCCGTGGTCAACCAGTTCAATCATCACCTTCTCCGCCATCACCAACCCTCGCTGTGAGTGAATGTTCGCAAGGCACCGTTCCCGGTCCACCCACATGTTGGAAAGGACATCGGCTGTTTTAGCCATCACGTCCTCACAGAGTGCGGAAGCGTGCGAAAGCGTGAACCGTTCACTGCTGGAATTGGCGAGGTCTCGCTCGTGCCAGAGCAAGGCGTTTTCGTAGGTTGGGATGATGAACGAGCGTACAATGCGGGCCAGCCCAGATGCATTCTCCGATTTAATCGGGTTCTTTTTGTGCGCCATGGTTGAGGAACCCACCTGTTTTTTGACATCAAAGCCCTCGCCGGCCTCGGCCAGTTCGGAGCGTTGGAGATTGCGAATTTCCTGCAGAACCTTCTCGCAGGTGGTGGCCACGTTTGCCAGCCAAGAGACATATTCGACATACCGGTCTCGACCCACAACTTGGGTTGTCGCCAAAGGCACGCCCAACCCGAGATGCGTGAGAATCAACCGTTGCAGTTCACGGGCGTGCTCGCCTTGAGCTGCGCCAGTCCCAACGGCACCGAGAAATTTGCCAACGGCGATACGAGGTGAGGCTTCGTCCAAACGAATCAATTGGCGGCGCAACTCATCGAGCCAGACGGCTGCCTTCAGGCCAAACGTGATCGGCACAGCCGCTTGGCCGTGCGTCCGACCGAGCATCACGGTGTCGCGCTCGCGCTCAGCGACGTCAGCGCAGACCGATATCAAACGGCACAACTGCTCTCTCAAGAGGACCATGCTGTCCCTGAGTTGAAGCCCCACCGCCGTGTCGACGATGTCGTTGGAGGTTGCCCCGAGGTGGATGCACCAGCCCGCATCCCCAGCCGCTTCAGCCATGGCCTTGGTCAACGCCATGATGTCATGTCGGGTTTCTGCCTCGATTTCGCTGACACGTTCCTTTGTCACATCTTCGGGATTGGCGATGGCGGCCACGGCATTGTAATCGGTTTCAGTGACACGACCAAGTTGCCAGTGAGCCCAAATCAACGCCCGTTCAACTTCCAGTTGGCGTTCATGTCGGCCAAGTTCGGACCAAATATGTTTGAAATCCTGACATCCATAACGGTAATCAAGCGGGCAGAAGGCCATGTTTCAAGGCATTCGCCTCGCTAAATCAACCTTCCCTTCGCAACGATTGGTGCATCGCTACGTCACGCTGCATCCGTCGGGGCTTCGGTAACGGGACCCATCACCGATTGAATGAGGAAAATAGCCAAAATTGAGGAAAAAATAAAGGAAAGCCCCACCCAAGTGGACGTCTCGTACCACATCATGGCGACACCAAGCAAAGAGGCATAGGAAACGACTTGGCACAAAGCCGAAGCGAGATTGAGCTTGTGGAGGCGTGCAGGGGGCAGGCGTGGCTCGTGTTCAAGGATGAAGGTGTAGATGAGGAAATAAATCGCCTGGAAGGGCAGCGCTGCAGCGATGATGGAAAGGGCAACCTCGCGAACGGCGTTGTACTCCCGAGATTGCTCGATTCCTTGAAACAGGAGGAGCGCCGTGTTGGTGCCCAACAAGGCGGCCATGATGGTCCAGCGTTTGTCTTGCGAAGAGGTGCGGCTCTCAACGTTCACCGAACCTTCGCTCATGGAAACTCACATGCACACAGAGGGTATGATGTTTCCCTCGTGCGGGATGGGGAACGCACCGATTTAGCCGAGCAATCGGATGACCGTTCCTGTGATAGCAGCCACGATGAGCAAAAGAACCATCATCGCCACAGGACCGTATTGATTCTTGTCGTCGAGAGCCGTTCCGAACAACCCGTCACGAGTGATGGCCTCGGCAAAACTGCTGGCTTCCTCGAATTCAGGTGCAGGGCGTCGTGGAATTCGTTCGCCCGGTCGGACATCGCCAGCCATGTCCCCTCCAAGTGAGCAGAGGTCATAGCCCTTGCGAATCGTCACGGCTCCACAAGCCTCATTCACCGCTGGCCATCAAGCCAAGGGTATGAAACGGTACGACTTCGCCCTGAAAGGACGGCGCATCCACCTCGCTGTCGAAGGAAGCTCCGGCGGAACCTCGTTGGGTTTGCATGTTGCCGCCGACACCATCAACGCTGGCAAACGTGTCCTCTGGGCATCGGTAGAAATGCCCGACCCTGCCCGCTTTTCGCAACTCTTCAATCACCTCTCACCCGTTGAGAGTTCACGGTTTCACGCCATGAATTTCGGAGGGAAGTTTGAGCGCGCCATGGACGCCTTGCTCGAGGCGGCAAATTCCCTTCCAAGTGTTGGATTGATCGTCCTCGATGATTGGTGCCCTTCAAGCGGCCGAATCAACACGGTTCACCTTGGGCAAGTTGAACGCCTTATCGAAGGGGCGCCGGAAGGCATGACCGTTTTGCTCGTCTCCAAGGGGAGCGTCGACGCAAGCGGAGCAACGTCCGACCCCATCGTCGCCCGTGCAGCCGAGCGTATGGAAGCCATGGGCTTTGAAATCTGGCGCTTGTGGCGAGGGGAACGGCAACAACAACGGGTGTTGCATGTCAACGGCGAGGGAAACACGCTTACCTTGGACGATTCAGGCTTCCACGCTTGAATCCTCTTCGTCGCCGAGCAATTTCGCCATTTCATCAAGGGCGTCATCGTCGGGCTCATCAAATTGTTGAGGGTTTCGGGCCCCACCTTCAAGCGTATCGTCTCCAGCAATTTTAGGAGCGTTGTCCTCAAGCATCTTCATCCGATTCTTCATCGCTCGCTGACTGATGAACCAAAGCATCACCAACAGCGAAAGTGCGCCAGCAAAGAGGCCGACAGTCCTCGTGGTGTCCGGGTCCATGGAACGAACCTTAGATTCTACTCCTTTTGATGGTTTTCATCAACACACCGAGGCTTCACGGCGTTTTTGACCATGAAAGCGGTCGTGCAAGATGACGCCTTCCGTCAACGTTCGGCTCGACCCATCCATCATAGGGAGGCGTGGAGGGGACATCCACCCAAGCATCCTCTGTCCGAAGTTTACAACCGGGACAACGAACGCCTTGATTTGCTCCCATGCTCTTCATCCGCCGTCCGCATGCAGAGCATTGCGGCCGTTCAACCGCTCTCGTCACGGCATCCATACAGCGCATCTGTTCCGCATGAAGACTGCCGTCAGGATGGCGAAGCCCACGCACTTCAATGGTGTCACCGGGCTTCAACCATCGGGCCAGCGCATTCACCGGACCGCCTTCAGCAAACACCTTGACCACCGCCTTTCCTTGAAGCGTCAAGGTGACATGCTTCCGAACCGGGTCAATGCTGACTTTTTCGACCGTACCGGGAAGCGTCCCTTGCAGGTGATCGCCGCTGGCTTGGTTGGTTTCAAACACCCGCCAACCAGCGGTCGCTTCTGTGCCTTCTGCCTCAAGCAACGTTAAGCAACCATGGCTCGCTGATTTGAGGGTGAGCGCTCGAATACCAAAGAGGACCGGTGACACACCTCGGGGCGCCACCAATTGCTTGCCCCGTCGGGGATCCCTGCAGAAGACGACTTCGGACAGCCCGTCCACGATGTTCAAGGCGCTTTCATCGACTGAACGGGGCCCGTTCGCACCGCTTTGTCGCCATGCGATGGCTTCCCATGTGACCTCCATGGCGGGCCATGCGACCGCTGCACTTGCACCAATGCACCCGTGACCGCCCCAACGCCGTGAAGCGGGGGGAAGCGGCAAATCGGTGACATCACCTCGAACGGCCGCCCAGTAGAACGAACTATCGGGCTTTTCATCAAACCACACCATGCCTGGACTGGCTGGGCTTTGTTTTCGGGAAGAGATGTCCGATGGTTGAACGCTGCCGGCAAGGGGCAAGATGTTGGAAGTCCACCATCGGTCAAGATGGTCGAGAAGACTGGCCGTGTCGTCCACATCAAGTTCAACGGCCAAGGCCGCATTCCCCCGTGTTCGACGCTGGGCAAACGGCCACAAACGAATCAACCGAGGTTGACCCACCCTCGTACCGGTAGGCAGTTCGTTGAGCAAACGATGGAAAACCTCGGTCGTGCAACCGCCGCTGAGCGAGTCGGTATCGTCCAGTCCCAGCCAACCCATGCCGTCACCTCAAGGCTGAAAACGGTCTCCAAGGTCGTTTTCGTTGAGTACCCGCTCGCAGGCCTGAACCAAACCAACGTCGCGGTCAACACGAAACAACCTGGCCCCATAACCCCAACCCGCACCCATATCGGACCGACGGTCACCCACCATCGCATCCAAACGATGGAACGGGTCGACTTTGCCCCCCCACCAGTCAACGGTGCGATCCTGGAAACCAGCGTTGTACAGTTCGTCCACGGGAAAGTGATGGCCGGAACGAAGCACTTGATGACCGAGAAAGAGCATGTTTGGTGATGGTTTTCGGCAAGAACATCGGTCTTCAAACCGGTGCGGGCACGTGATGAATGCGTCAATGTGTGCCTCGTCGTCCTGTGAGAGGAGGCAATCCTGAAGGAAACGATGAATGCGGCAAAGTTGGTCTTGACCCCACAACTTGCGCGAGATTGGTGATTGATTGGTGACGATGCACACAAGATACCCCGCTCGTTTGAGGTCTCCAATGCAGGCCGCCGCCCCTGGCAGCAGCACGACCTCATCGGGCGAATTCACGTAGCCCGGTCGTCCGAGGTTCACGACACCGTCCCGGTCAAGGAAGGCCACGGGAGACCGCCTTCGCTTTTCAAGAGGGAGAACCGTTGTCACGCGGAGAAACGGTCCGTTCATGGCTGGCCGTTGGTGAAGACGCCCTTGGGTTTTGTTGAGGATAGAGAGGTTCAAAGGCACGGGATGCAAGGAGGGAATGTGCTGGTAAGCGAGGCCACATCAACGGCAGTAGGCGCCCTTGGTATGCTCGCCTTGGCCATCTCATGGTTGAGGCGACGACAGGGGGGTCTTCGGCTCGCTCAACTTGGATGGGTTCTCGTGGGCTTTTCCTTCTTCGCACAAGCTTGGAAATACCTTGACCACGATGATCTTGTGCTCACCGTCATGTGCACACTCACCCTTCCGCTTGCGTGCTGGGCCGCCTGGTTTGAGAACCATGCCGAGGGCGAACAACGCAGCGCTTTGGTTTGGGCGAGAGGGACCGTCGCCTTCGCTGGAGGCCCGTACATGCTGGTGACCTATGTCCCCTACCTCAGCGTGCTCGCCATTTGGTTCGTTGCCTCGCAATCCGCATGGTTTCTGGGTTTTGCCACCCGCCAAAACATCGAAATCGGGACGACATGGGTGAACGACCCGAGCGGACGGGTAACATGGGAAGCCTGGGAAGGCAATCGATGGTTTGCAACCGATTTCACCGGCGAATACGCCTTTCAATCGGAACTTATTCTCGCAGACGGCAGCCTCATTGGCATCAATTTTGTTTTGGCTTGCACCGCCATCCAATCCATGGTCCTCTTCATCGGAGCAATCTCAGTCTTGGAACTCTCATGGAAGCGGAGAATCCGAGCCTTGTTGCTCGTGTTGCCGCTTATTCACCTCCTCAATGTGTTTCGGAATGCTGGTTTGATTTGGATGCACATGACCTACACGCATTGGGATTTATGGGGATTGAGCGTCTTCGAATTCGGCCACACCTACGTGGCGAGGGTGGTGAGTTTGTTTGCTATGTTTTTGATGGCTCTGCTCATGTTTGAGATGCTCCCGAGCATGCATCGCCATATCGTGGCGTTAACATCGCCCAAATCCAAGCGATTCAAGGCGTAAGATGCACACGCCGGGAGTCGAACCCGGGTGGAGAGGTTGGGAACCTCCCATCATAACCACTAGATCACGTGTGCTCAGCGGTTCGGCCAAATCGCGGGGATTCAAGAGACCTGTGGTTGGAAAACATGATGTCCGTTGTGCGGGTGTTGGGGTGCATGCATCCAGCCCTGCAACCTTTTGTGTTCAAACGGGGGGGAATCAAAGTCCAAAATCGCTGTGTCCTCGCAGCCATGACGAACAAGCAAAGCCACGAAAATGGGGTCGTTTCAGACGATGAGGTGAGGTGGCTGGAAGCACGAGCCAAAGGTGGATTTGGAATCGTCTGCACCGCTGCAACGCATGTCGAACTCGATGGAAAAGGATGGAACGGTGCATTCGGCACCTTCTCAGACGATTTCATTCCCGGGCTCAGAAAAATGGCCAAGTCCATCAAAACCCACGGCGCCTTGGCCATCGCTCAACTCTTTCACGGAGGTGTTCGGGCCCCGGAAGACTTGACGAATGTTCAACCAAAATCAGCATCGGTGCACACCGTTGCACATGACGTGACCTCGCGAGCGATGGACGAAGCCGAAATTCTCGCCACCATCCGTGCCTTCGGTGAAGCAGCCCGGCGTTGCGAAGAGGCGGGCTTTGACGGGGTGGAACTTCATGGCGCACACGGGTACTTAATTTCCCAATTCCTCGGCCCAAAAAGCAATTTCAGAGCCGATGCATGGGGGGGTTCTGCACCAGCACGGCACCGCTTCCTCGCCTCGATTGTGAACGAAGTTCGACGACAAACCACAGCGAAGTTTTTGCTCGGCGTCCGGCTTTCACCCATCCAAGCTGCCACCGGAACAACGCTCGAACACAGTAAGTTGACCGTTGAGGCATCGCAGGATTGGGATCTGGATTTCCTCCACATCTCGTGCTGGGACATCACCGAGGGAGCATCCATGGGAGAACGCCATCAGCGTTTCACCGAATGGTGCGCCGAATGGAATGCCGGAAGACATCCACTGATCACAACAGGGGGAATTTGGACAGCCAAAGACGCAGAAAACGGGATGGCCCAGGGTGCCGATTTCGTCGGGGTCGCAAGGGCAGGCATTGGCCATCACAATTGGCCGGCATGCTTGCAAGAGGGGGCGACGGCCCCGCCCCGACCACCCTTCAGTCGAAGCCACTTGTCCCACCAAGCCCTCAGCCCAACCTTCATCGAATACATGCGCCGTTGGGATGGATTCGTGGGCGAAGATTGACCCTCAACAGCGTGATACGCCCCTGCCGCGATTCGAACGCGGGTTCCTCGCTCCGGAGGCGAGGGTGATATCCACTACACTACAAGGGCAATCTTCCGTCTCGGGCGTGGATTAAAATGCTTCCATCAAGGCGTTTTGGCTTCCCACGACGATTCTGGGTGGTGGCGAATCCAAAAGGTACCGCTTCCCGTTGGGTGCTCAACGGTCTCAACACCGTCAACCATCATGCCCATCAGGGCTTGATTCGGTGCGTCTGGAGTGATGCTTGGGGCCGGTTTTGCCGCAAAGAATTCCTCCATGCTTGCCGTGCTGTACGCTGAGGACGGTTCGCCATCCACCGTGCCGGAGGGAAGTTCGCTGGTGAGAGGAGCGGGGGGCTGGCCAAAGAGGGAATCATGGAGGCGTGTTTCGTCGCTCCACTCCTTCGTATCGGGCTCTTGGCCCCCCGAACCGTTTCTCAAGAAGAGGACAAGGACACCAAGCAGCACCACAAGGACCGTGCCTGCCGTGGCGTACACGATGTCGTTGGAGACGGAAGCCACGATATCGGCGTTGTCCCCAACACCGTCCCCATCGGTGTCTTTGGTTTCGGTGGGGTCGTCTGGAAATGCGTCGTCTTTGTCGGGAACACCGTCTCCATCGCCGTCAAAGGCGTCAAACGTCGTTTCGCACATCAAAACCAGCAATTCGAATTCATCCCTGTCAAGGGCGCTGTCTCCGTTGGCGTTGTAGAGGTCAAAATTGTATTCGTTTGCCCACGCATGAGACCTCAAGGATGCAAGGGTCACTTCATCTCGCCCCTCTGAAAAACCGTCGAACACCGTTTCCAATTCAACCTCGCAGGTGCACTTGAATTGCAAGTATTCCCTGTATTCGACCGATCCGTCCTTGTTGAGGTCCATCCCCGCCCGTTTGCTTGCAGAAGCATCGATGCTTTCTCGTTCCTCGTCTGCCAGAATTCCATCACCGTTACGGTCCAAGGTCTTGAACATGGTTTCAGCCGATTCACTGCAGGATTTCACCGATTCGGGTTCAACCGGAACGACGGGTTCAATGGGGAATTGAGAAGTGTCCCATCGAGCAACAAGCGAGAGGTCTTCAACATCGGTGACCCCAAAGACTTGGATGTTCACTCGACCGTTCATGGGGGCTTCAAACGTGAGGACATGCTGTGTCGAGGTGTCGCCGCTTTTCACCGAAACATCGGAGGTGGTGGTTTCTATGCCATCTCCTGGCATGGGCCGGCCCCCATCGCCAAACTCGATTTCGTATTGAACACCCTCCACCAAGACTTGTGCGTCACCAACACCACCGTAGGTTTCCACTTGGAAGAAATTTCCAGGTTCGTCGAGCATGGCGTAGAAGGAAACGGAGCCTTTCTCACCCACGCTGATACCGTCCACCGCCTCGCCGTTGAACAGTTCAATGGGGATGCCGTCGTATTCCCAAACATACCTGTCGGTAAATTCTGCGACGATGTTTAACCCAGTAAACGCCGAATCCGTGGTGAGCAGGATGTACCACCAACCTGGCGTGGGATCGTTGAACGCCACACGGTCGTCTGCACCGGCGAGGGTGGAGTGATGGTCGAACGTTGCCGTCGTCGGGGCTTGTTCATGGCGCAGGTACAACGCTGCCTCACCCCCTCCGTCTGAAAGGTCAACGACCAACCGTTCCACATCCTGAGCGACTTCGACTTTGAAAAATTGCATCAAGCCCTCATACCCGCTGAGCAAACCGTACTCCACACCGGGCGTCAGCGTGATGGCGTCTTGAGGCTCAACATTCGTTGGTGGATAAACGAAATCGGCGAGAATGGTGAAGCCCCGAGCATTCCGATAGGTGTAGGCCGTGATGTAGTAGAGGCCCGGTTCGACATCGAACAGGTGAACCTCCTCATCGTTCCCGGGGCCTGTTGACCACGCCGACTTCTCTGAACTCTCGCTCGTCCCTTCGCCGGTGTCAATCCCGATATCAAAGTCATCAATGAACCAGAAATCGTCCGGTATTGGCGGGCTGTAGTACGATACACCGAGGTCAACATCTCCACGACCGCCGTACGTTCGAATACGAAGGTCGGCAAGCGGTTCAGTGACGTTCACGTAATAGTAGAGGGCTCCATAGTTTTGGCCGTTGTCAAAGTTGACACCGACCTCTTGGTTGGTGACGGCGATGCTCTCTTTGAGTTCGGTCATGTCGTCGAGGGTTGGGGGAGGATCAGCGACATTACCATCCAGCGAGATGAAAAGGTCTTGGACGGGGGAGCCGATCACCATCACAAACCACACCGTCCCCTCATCCGGCCACGACCATTCTTGATACGAGAAACCAAATTCGTCTGAAAACGAACCGTTGTTGACCCAGCGGTCTGGAACTTGATTAAACCCAACATACACCGTGAACATTGAGTCCAAATCGTCGTTCCATTCGCCAAACGACCACGATGAAGAAAACCACGACAGCGTGCGTGTATACGCTTCAACCTCGCTGAAAAACAGAAGGGTGTCTCCGGCCGAAGCGCTCTCGACGAGGTGTTCCTGCCCCATGAAGAGTTCAACCGCTTGGGCGACGATGCTTCCATCTGGCATGACCCAGTCTGCACCCTCGATGCTCGCTGTGCGGTTTGAAATCGCGTCTGCTGTG
>JAURDW010000013.1 GCA_030827745.1 Candidatus Poseidonia sp. | reverse complement strand
GAACCGTTGACCGAGCATGCCAGACCCACCGATGAACGTCCCACGCGAAGATTTTGAGGCGGTCCAGAACGGCATTGAGCAAACCATCGCCGAAGGCACACGGATTCGCCAGCGATTGGGGAAATTCGCCAACGCTGGGCCGTACAACGCAGAATGGGAAGTCGAAGCAGCGGTGGAAGCGCTCCATGTTTTTGGTTCGCGCTGGACCATTGAGATTCTCGCCACCCTCTACATCACCGGTCCCCGACGATTCAACGAAATGAAGAACATGTTGACTGGGATTTCAAGTCGAACGCTCTCCGACAAACTCCGGTTTCTGGCCGATGAAGGCTTGGTCTTGCGCACGGTCAACGACGGCCCACCCGTCAAAGTCACGTACGAGTTGAGCGCTCACGGCACAACATGCGGGCGCTTGCTCTCGCCTCTGGTCGCTCATCTCAAAATCGTTGCAGGGTCCGTCAAATCGGAGTGATCAACCCTCGACGCGTTCTTGCTGAACGACCGCCCCGGTCTGAAGGTCGTACGCTGTGAGGACCTTCGGACCGATTTGCCCGTGGTAGAGGCAGGTGTCGATACCCACCGCTGCGCTTCGCCCGTCGTCCAAGCGAACGGGACTGTTCCACACCTTGCCCCAGTCGGCTGGCACATGTCCCGGGAGCGAGACGGTGGGGGTGTGGCCAAAAACCACCGTGCGTTGCCTATCCACCGGGTTGGCCGCTCGGTGGAACGGGGTGCGTATCCACAGATATTCGTCGTGAGATTGCTCATCGAGTTCCTGTTCCGGGTCGTACCCAGCGTGAACCAAGCGCCACGCATCGAGCACGATGTGAGTCGGCAAGGAAGCAAGCCAGAGGCGATGATGCGCTACGGTGGCGTACATGGCCTCGTCGTCCTCCTTGCCGTCGATTCCTCGATGGGCCTTTTCGTAGGAGAACACGGTGGTTGAACCGCCGTTCTGCCACCAGAGACGAACATCCATGTCGTTGGTCGCTAACCGTTTTGCGTGAAATTGTTCGAGCATCATGGCTTCGTGGTTGCCAAGGACGGAGGTCATGCGTGGATGGGCCTTGACGGCCGCCATCACGCCGTGAGAATCGGGACCTCGGTCGATAAGGTCACCCAAGAAAACGACCCAGTCTTCGGGCTCCAACGCAAGTTGTTCAACCAAGGCCTCCATCGTGAGATGGAAGCCGTGAACATCTCCAACGACCCAAACCCGGTGGCCGTCGTCCAATGCTTTTTGCAGCGTGACCTCAAGGGCTTCATCGCGATGATTTTTTTCGCTCGTCATACACAAGAGAACACCGCTGAGGGTATTTAAGGGCGAAAATGAAACAGGAAGACGCAGATGAAAACATGCAACAAAGCGATGGTTTCTTTGGGGAGAAGTTCCACCTCAACCCATGCCTCTTCTCGCTCAGTGGACGCGTCAGCGCCCTTGGCTGGCGGCCGGTCTCGCAGGGGCGGCAAGCGGTGTGGTCGGCATCGCGGGCGGACTTGCTACGATGGCTGGCACGGTTGGTGCCATGGCGCTTGGAGGCATCTCGACCAAAGCGACCGCATCGGCCGAGCACCCGTTGCGCCGGCGCATTCTCACCACGCTCGAGGCTCGTCCCGGCCTCTGCTACCGTGAGTTGCAAACCGTGTTGAGCACGGCGAACGGCACCTTGCGCCATCACCTCGATGTCTTGCAAAGTCGCCAAGCCGTGACCGTCCTGCCCGTCAACGGGAGGACGTGTTACTTCGCTGGCGGACCGAGCCAAGTCGAAGTTCTTCGCAGCACCGTGGTTGGCGAGAACCGCATGGCACAACAACTCCCCATCGGCCTGTCCCCCGTTCAGCGAATGATTCTCGAAAACCTGGACCGAGAGGGCGTCCCCAGGTCGCAAGCCGAGCTTGCTCGTCGCCTTGGCCGGACACGAGCAACGGTGCACAGCGCCGTCAAAGTCCTGCGACGACGCGGCATTTTGCGGGAAGACCGAATTGAACTCATGCCGCACATCGATTTGGAGATTTACACCAAGGCCCAGCGGGCCGTGGATTACGTCCATGTTGACGAGCGACGCTGAAACCGCTCACTGAAGACGGATACAAAATCTGTCGCTCAGACAGCAATTAATGCGCCAACTTCAAAGGCCCTTGACGAAGACGGTTTTTTCATGTTCTCGTTGCGCTTGGTTGAGCAACCGCTGCCCTCGCTGGACCGGGATGTTGACGGGTTGGTTGCGTGGCTGATCGAGACCCTCTGTCTGGTACGAAAACGCGGTGAAGCAACCGCCGATCAAGGACGGGCTGGCGTCGTCCATCGAATGCTACGGGACCAGTTCTTTGGCCAACCCGACGTGGCCTGGGACGCCCAAATGTTGGCCGATGAGCTCGCCCAAATGCCCGCTGCGTTGAATCACCATCTCAGTCGGATGGTCGAAACGGGGTTGGTGGGCTACACCAACGAAGGCAAGGGCTGGCGCAAGTACTACCTCCGGGGCGGATCGCTTCCCAACGCTGTTGCGCATCTTCAGCAGCACGCGACGCTGGTGCTCTTGCAGCGAATGGCGTTGCTTGAAACGCATTGGGAACGAGAACCGTCCCCCCTCCCGGTGGAATTGCCTCAGGAAGAATCACCACCGTTTACCCTCGGTTTGGTCGATCACCGTCCCGTCCCAGAAAATGAAGGAAGCGTCCTGTCCCACTGGATGAACGATTTTGGCCTTTTAGGGGAACGTCCCGGCAAGGAATTGGCCGCTGATTCCCTCACCGTACAGTTGTTCACGACGTTGTTGCAACGGGATGCACCGCTTTCACTTGACGAAGCGGTGGAACTCCTCGACGGACCCAAAGCCCGAGTGGGACGAATTCTGGACCGATTTAGAGCCACGGGCATGGTTGAACGGGTGCCCCGAACCGACCGGTTGAGCACCGCTCTGTGGACCGCGATGACCACCCAATATCAGCGCCGTGGCGAAGATTGGTTGCTCAAGAAAGGCGGTTTCCAGCGCCTCCTCACCAACGAACAGCAGGGAAGCCTGCTCAAGGCACTGAAGGGCAATGTGTTGACGGTGGACGTGCTCAACGAGCACCTTGCCTCCGTTGAAGCCCGCGAACAGATGCTGCTGCTGAACCTGCTCGGCGGGCGACTGCCGATGGGTTACCGCATGGCCGGTCCAACGCCGGCCGCCGTCAAGCGCATGGTGCAGGACCGTTTGGACCGCGTCCTGCGCAGAATGGTACGCGTGGCGGGCTTGCTCGATGAGGCCTTGGCCAACCAAGAACAGCCGTAGGTGAACGGATGGCGTCGTACATCGGAGCGAAACACGAGGCTTGGGACGGGCAACCTCGCCCCCTTTTCCTCGCCCCGATGTCAGGGGTGACCGACCTCCCGTTTCGCATGCTGGCCAAGGAATGCGGAGCCGATTTCACCATCACGGAATTCACCAACTCAACCGCCCTCACACGGGAAGCCGCCACGTCCTGGCGCAGGATGGAAACCCACCCGAGCGAGTCCCCGTTTATTCCTCAAATCTTTGGCGGCGACCCCGGTGATATGGCGACTGCGGCGGAAATGCTGGCGCCCAACGCCGATATCATCGACCTAAATTTTGGCTGTCCTGCACCCAAAGTGACCAATATTTGTGCTGGAGCAGCCCTGATGGGAGAGCCGGATCGGTTGGTCAACATGGTGGCGTCCATCGTTGACCGCATCGACCTCCCCGTCACGGCAAAAATGCGTTTGGGTACCGGGAAGGGGGCGAACAACGCCATGGGCCTTTGCCGAAGTCTCGAGGAGGTCGGGGCGCAACGCCTCTGCATTCACGGCCGCACGTTGCGCCAACGCTACAGCGGCGAGGCCGACTGGAACAGCATCAAAGAGGCCGTCGACGCAGTAGGTGTTCCCGTGGTGGCCAACGGCGATGTGGTTGATGCCGCAAGCGCTGCAGCCTGCCTCGAGCAAACCGGGGCCTCGGGCCTCATGGTTGGGCGGGGGGCCATCGGTCGGCCGAGCGTGTTTTCTGACATCAAAGTCGGCTTAGGCTGGATGAGCGAAGACGAGGTCCCGTGGGTGAAGGCCACCGAAGGTTGGTACGAATTGGACGAGGGCGGTCGGGCCTTTGCCTCGCGCCAATGGTGCTGGGACAGGTACATCGAACACTCCTTGGCCACCGTTGGCTTGCAGGGGAAATGGATGCAACGGCACGCCATCGCCTTCACCAAGGGTTTGCCGGGTGCAAAAAAGGTTCGAGTCTTGATGCATCAAGAGGAGACCAACGAAGGCATGGCGAACGCCATCAGCCAATTTTTGGCGGGCGAGGTTTGACCTCAGAAGGTCGATTCCCAGTCCGTGACATCGTTGTCTTCCATGGCGGCCCACGCTTCGTCGGTGGTTTCGCCGCGAACCTTGAGCACTTCTCGAGCGAGCAGCCAGTAGATGAGCGCCAGAGATTTCCGACCCTTGTTGTTGGCTGGAAGAGCAATATCCACGTTACGAAGGTGGTTGTTGGCGTCAACGAGGCCGACGATGGGCAAACCGGTAGCGACCGCTTCGCGGAGGGCTTGCTGGTCGTTGGCGGGGTCGGTCACGAACAGAATGTCGGGCTCGATGTACGAACGGAGGGATGGGTTGGTCAACGACCCGGGAATGAAACGGCCCACGGCGGAGTGGGCACCGATGGCTTCAGCGAACTTGCGGGCTGGGCGCTGCCCGTACTGACGGGCGCTGACGACCATGATGGAGGGGGCGTCGTAGGTGTTGAGCAGAGCGGCGATGGAGCGAATGCGAGCGTCCGTGGTGGGGATGTCAAGGAGGTAGAGGCCGTCTTCCCGAACACGGTCGACGAAGCGGCTCATGTCGGAACTTTTCTGTTGGGTACCGATGTTCACGGCGTGCTCCTCGTATGTTTCAGCGGACACGAGCAGTTGGGTTTCTTCGGACATGATGAACCACAGCAAGCCGCCCACAGACCCCCCATATTAAACCGCTTCGTCCGCGGCGTTCGTGGATTTCAACCCGAGTCGTGACGGTTGCTTGAGGAAAAATTGTCAAAAAGCAGACCTCGGTGGTGGTGCTATGTCGGGAGGGGACAAAGGCGAATCCACACCTCGTGGACCCTCGCACCCCGAAGCGCTGGAGGGGGAGGACGGTATCTGGCGCAACGCCGACGGCCACGCCCTCCCCGTCAGCGCAAGCGATCTTGAACGCTTCACTTATTGCCCCATGTCGTGGCACCTTTCCACCCTTGGTCATTCGGGACAAAGCGAGGCGATAGAACAGGGAAAGGAAGAACATCGGGCCATCCATGAATCCATCGAGACCATGCAGCAGCATCGGTTTCGAACCCGCCGCAACCTGCTCATCTGGCAGTGGTGGTTCGGCGTCATCGTGGTGCTGACCATAGACACCGTGGCGTTTCAGAACGCTGAGAACATCAATTTTGACTCCGCTGAATTTTCCAAACTGATGGCCATGGCCTCCCTCTCGTGCTTGATGGTAGGTATGGCCGCCGTCTTCGTCCCGTGGCGGAAAGTGCTGAACGTGGGGCCAAAATATCCGGACCGAATCCGGGATGCTCAAGATTCACCTTTGGTCGACCCCGTCTTTGAGCCCGTTGACTTCAAGGGCGGGTGGCTGGAAGGTGGATGGATCGAGGCAGCGATGTTCATCTCAGCCATCGTCCTGGCCGTGCATGCCATGGCCTTGCGCTTTGCGAGCAACCAAGACCAAGCGGCGTTCGTTCTCGCCGTGACGACCATCGGTTGGATGTTGTTGGCTTCCGTGCGGCTTCAGCGCGCTCTGATCAGCAATCATGAGGCGCAGGTTCTTGCCGCCAAGAACGACATCGCCGGGGACACCCAAGTCACCTATTCGGACGACGAGAAGACGGCCCAGTTGCTGGTCGACGAAAAGACGGGCCTGAGGGGGCGACCCGACCAAATCGTCATCATCGACGGCGAATTGATACCGGTAGAACAGAAAACGGGAAAGGTCCCGCAAAAGCCTCACCGTTCGCATGTGGTCCAGGTTTTGGCCTACGCAGCGCTGGTCGACAACACCACGGGCAAAACACCGCCGTATTGCATCGTTCGTTATGGCCAAGAGAACCTTCACCAAATCCCCTGGGACGAGGACAATCAAACCCTTCTCTACGATGCGGTGAAAGCCGTCCAGCGAACCATGGCAAAGGGTGGCGCAGCGCGCAATCACGAACGTGCAGGGAAATGCCGTCATTGTTCACGGCGTTACGCCTGCGAGGACAGCCTCGTCTAGTTGCCCTCAGGCGCAATCATCAACCAGCGGATATTGCACACAGGTGTTGGTGACGGTGACGATCAGGAGAAATTGGTCGCGCAGTGAATCGACCGTGTTTTGACCGCCGCCCCGAGCACGCACCTCGAGAACCCACTCCCCTTGAGCAAACGAAGGGATGGGTTGGAGACGTTCCTCCAAAGGCGAAGCGTCCTCGCTGATGTCCTGTTCCCATTGAACGCGCCCTTCGCTGTCGGTCAACGTGGCTCGGACATAATGCGACTCGTTGTCAAAAAACAGATCGGGGAAAAAGGGAGATTCGGACAACTCAAAGGTCACCTTGAAGTAAATGTCAATCTCCGTGGTCTGGTCGTTCACCGTGAACGTGGACCTGTTCACATACTCGTTGGAGTAATCGGTTAGCGTGGTGAACTCGTGGGCCACCGTGATTTTCTTGTTCTTCAGGCTGTCGTAGGCTGGCTCACGGAGCGATTCAACCGATTCTCTTGCAGCGATGAGGCCCATACACCCTGAAGTCGAAGCCATCAAGAGCACCAACAACAAGGTTGCTGCGAGCTTTGGATGCCCCATGCGTGGACCACCGGGTTGGGCCCTATGAAGGCGACGATGCGTCGTGCCGAGCATTGAAAGGGGGCCCCCTGCGTGGTCAACCTGTCTGAATGAAGCGACGTGAAGGCCGAGCTCCGGCGATGACGAGCCCTATGAACGCTGACAGACGCTCAACCAAACTTCGCCCCGCAGGTGGTGCATTCGTTGGCGTCAACGGGCAAATCGGCACCGCAGGCACCGCACTCATCGGTTTCCACGGCCGGTTGCTCCACCTCTTGGCGCTTTGGGGCACGCCGACGTGTCGGCTTCCTTGCCTTCGCTTCTTCTTTGAGCTCGGCATCGCTTTTGGTTGAACCCGAGAGCGGAACATCGTCATCGAACGTGAAGTTGGCGGTGGCTTCGCTCACTTCGTTGCCCGCCAACGAGGAATCGGTCAGCGTCATGCCTACCTTGACCTTCTCCCCGGGGAGCACGCCCTCTTCACCTGTGATTTCAAACAGGCGCTCTCGGATATCAGCATCGGAAGCGCTGAGTTCACCGGTGTCTTCACCCAAGGATTTGAGTTCCCCTTTTTCCGAGAGGAAGGCGTCAACATCGTGGTCGGTGGATTCGTCCTTCATCGTCCGCAAGGTCGTCGTGACCTGGGACTTGTAGGCTTCAAGCTCCTCCTCGGTCATGTCTTCAACGGCCAGCTCGTCAGCGTAGCGACGGTCGTAAGCCGCTTCCACCTCAGCCTCCGCCGCTTCGATGTTGGTGTCCCATTCCTCTTCGAGGTGTTCTTCGTCAAACCCGAACTCCTTCACGGCATCGGCGAAGTTCTGGTCGCCGGTCACGATTTGATCGTCATCGTCCTCTTCTTCGGGCAAAGAAACGATTTCCTTGACCGATGTGCGGCGCTCCCGTCGTTCCCGGCGTTCAAAGTAGGAAGCGACGTCCTGGAAGGCACCGCAATAGGCGCAATTTTCCATCAGGTCGGGAATGGACTCACCGCATTCGTTGCAATCGTGGAACTGGGAGCGGGCCTTTTTGAGGTTGAACACGCAGTGAGGGCAACGGTCTTCGGTTCCCTCGAGTTCACCGTCGCAGGAGGGGCAATATTCGTAGATGTCCCGTTCCACTTCTTCCTCCCGCTCTCGCGTCAGGAATACGGCAGCCACGAGCACGCCGATAAGCACCAAGGCACCGAGCCCAAACAGCGTCATGGTACCGAGCCCCGATGACGCTGCGTCACCGTTGTCATCGGTTGTCAGGGCGAGGGTGGCGAAGGAGCGCTGGAAGGCCGTGCTGATGGAAGCGTCCTCGGGAATCATTCGGACGGTCGTGGTGGAGGCCGTAGCGCTAAAGGTGCAGGAAAGGGAAGCCCGGTCGCCCCGGTTCTCAACGGTGACCGCCATCGTTTCGAGAACGGTGTTGGCACTGTCCTGACAGGTGTAGTTCGCTTGCCCTGTTTCTTGGCTGGTCAAACCGATGGTGAGGGTGTACACATCGCCGTCCCTCAACGGCATGGTCGCCGGATTCCCTTCAACATCGTTGACTTGCAACGAAGCGTATTCCCAATCAAGTTTCAATTTCGACTCAACCAAAACCGTGCCGCTTGCAAAGGAGTTCTGCTTGTTGGCGTCGTAACTTCCCTGTGCTGCAACCCATTGGCCGTCAAACTCTGCTGTATGGGCGCCTAGAGCCGTTGACAAGACCACCGTCCATGTCAAGGCCTGCCCAGCCCCGAGATTGATGGGGGGGGACTGGCCCTCCAACCCATCGAAGGTGTACTGGATGCGCCCGGACACACCGATATCACCGATGTTCTCCATCGTCACCCGCCACTCCACGTCTTCGCCGGATTGGACCGAGGGGACGGTTGGCAAAGCCATGGCATCGACGTAGACATCAGGGATGGGGAAGATGGTGAGAATGCCCGAGGCTTCGTCGTTGCTGGTGTCCTCTTGCACAAACCCAGCCTCGTTGAAGGGGTTCACCTTAGCCACCACCACATGGTCGCCGTCAGGAAGCGAACTGAGCGTGGTCGCATTCAACTGAACGCTGAAGGCTTGCTCGCTGTACCCTACGCCGGCAAACTCAACCGAAAACGGAGGGCTGGTGATGAGACCACCGGATGGACTCGCAATTTGCAACCAAAGCGGAACCGAGTCGGGCCCCGTACCGTTCGTGCGGACCAAGGTGCCCTCAACGGTCCACGGACCCTCAAGGTCGCCCGCTGCAGTGGTGACCGTCAAATCCTCCTTGAAACTCACATCCATTCGGGTGGCGACGACCAAGTCCGTGCTGCCCGTGTTGTCGTTTTCAGATGCTTCCGCCAGGACATCGGTTGCATCAAGCGTGACGTCGATCGGATGAACGCCGCTGCTTGGAGCCACCACGGTGGTGTTCGCCCACACCTTCTCTCCCGACAGGAGAGCGGGCACGTTCAGTTCTGCATCGGCTGTTCCGGGGACATGGAGCAGCATTGTTGAGGCCAGGGCATCCGCCGGTCCTGAGTTGTGAACCCAGACACCTACGGGAACCGTGTCGCCGGCAAAGACGGGTGACCCATCGCCGACCTCAAGGGAGGCAACCCTCAAATTTGGCAGGCCCTGAACGGAAAAGGTCTGAGAGACGCGAGCAGCGCTGGACCCACTGGCGAACCATTCAACCCAAACCGTTTGGTTGCCGAATTGAAGGTTGGGCCAGGTCGCCGTTACCGTCACAAATTCTCCAGCAAGGATGTCGACTTGCTCAAATTTCAGGCGCTGCTCAGTTCCGGATGTAATGTAGTCTCGGTAGAAGGAGACTTCGACCCCGAAGGCGTCGGTCTGGCCACTGTTGGAAAGAAGCAGAGAAATCTCCACTGAACCGCCCATCACCGGCGACGAGGGGGAAAACGACATCTGTGCGACCGTGGCTTCAACGCCTCCGCTGTTGGCAGCCTGAGCGGGAAGGGGCATCATGCTAAGCAGCATCACGCACAGAATGAGCGGCACACCGGTTCTTCGCTCCATGAAGCCCTTAGAGCGTGCAAAGCACTTGAACCCATCTCCAAACACAACGGTGTGCAGGCCATGCTGTGAGCGGTGGAGATGCGCCAAGATGGCGGGAGGTGACATTGCTGGGGCCCGAAGTCAGGGGAGAGTTGAAGGCAGTCCGTGGGCGTGGGGAGCACATGGGCCGAGGAACGCTGGCGGTTTGGCTCTCAGCCGTCATGCTCTGCGCCCTCGTCCCCATCTCCGCTCCTGCTCCACCGTCCCCCGACCAAGCCCTGGCCTCCGGACCCACCGTTTTCCCCTCCGGCCCCTCAGGCCTGAGCATCGCTTTCTCGAACGGACCGAACCTCGATGACGACGTCAAGGGAAGCAAGGTTCTCTCTTTCAGCGTGAGCGGGAGCGGAACGCTTGATTCCTTGCTCATCGAACTTTCCTCCGACGGGACAACGTGGGTTGAATTGACCAACCTTACCTCTTCCCCTTGGATCTATCCTTTTGACACCACCGCCCACACCAACGACTCGTACACGCTTCGTGCCTCGGGATGGGACAGCGACACCGAAAGTTTCGCCACAGCGACGACGGATTCGTTCAACATCGTCAACCAAGTCCCCGTTATCACGACCTTCACCGTGCTCAATCCCGATGCGGGCGCTGGAACGAGCCCTGCCGACCGAGCCTGGTTCAACATCGGTGCGGGAGAGGCGCTGTCGTTTCGATGGGGAGCGAGCGATGACGACCTCAAGGAAGCCACCCTCTCCAACGTCCCCGGCCCAGGTTCCCCTGCAAAAGACGGCCCCAGCAGCCTTGCCTATGGCTGGGACTGGAGCAGCGGCAGCATGAGCGAGGGCACATGGTCGCCCCGCCTCACGGTTCACGACCATTCGGGCCTTTCAGCGACGGCCACGCTGTTCGTCGGTATTGACCGGACCGGGCCCACCGTCGGCAGCGTCACCGTTGGCGACGGTTCGGCATGGCAACAATCCACCACCGTCACGGTGAGCGGTCTGAACACGGCAGCCTCGGACGGCCAAGGCTCCGGCGTTGCGAGCGTCCAGTTCGCCCTTGGAGACGATGCTTGGTCGGAAACGACCGCTGACAGCATCACCTTCACCCTCGAGGAGGGCGTGCACGACCTCACGCTGCGGGCGGTTGACCGGGTGGGCAACGTCGGCACCAACAGCACCGTTCAGTTGCGAGTGGACGAAACAGCCCCGGTCGGCCTCTCATGGACGGTGGACGAGTTAACCACCAGCCGAATCGGGGCAGCGAACATCGTTTTCCATGCCGAAGACACCGAATCAGGCATCGACAACGGTTCCTCGTACCTTCAATACGGCTTTGATTCCAACGGCGTGGGCCAAACGCCCGACCTTTCAGGACGTTGGTTAAACATGGGCGTCAACGGACTCACCGGACAGGTGGGGCTCACGAGTTGGGCCACCAAATCACGCCAACACCTGATGCTTCGGGCCGTTCTCGTGGACGAAGCCGGCAACGCCTTCACGACCGAGGCCTCCTCGTTCCAAATCCTTCCCGGCCTTGACCTGTATTGGAACAACAGTCAAACCAACGTCGACCGCATCATCGTGCGCCCTGGAGAACAAACCGGCAACGTCACCGTCACGAGTGTTTTGGAATCCAACCAGGACTACGGCGGCAGCGTCATCGTACGGCTTGAAACTGCGCCTGCGGACCGCACCGCCAGCGTGGACTGGACCGTGATGGAGACGCGAAACCTCCCCGCAGGGACGCTCTCAAACAGTTCAGAAACCATCGTCTGGCAGTACACCGTGCCCCGAGCAGGCCAATTTGACCTCCGCCTGGTCATCGATTCTGCCAATGTCATTGACGAATACGATGAAGGAAACAACAACAATTACCTCGTGGTCACGGGTGCTTCGTTGGACAACCCCGGCCTGGTGCCCTCCTTTGCTCCATCCTTGCTCGTTGTTCTTCTGGTTGGCTTCGCTCTCTCCTTGCTCCAACGGAAGACAAGGGATTGAAAAGTGGTGGGCCTCACGGGCCCACATGCGCCAGTCGCTCTCTCGTGTACCCAAGGACCGCATCGCGGTCATCATCGGTGCAAAAGGGGTGACGAGCAAGGCGATTCGCAACGCTGCAGGGTGTCAGAAATTCATCATCGATTCCACGACGGGCGATGTCGAGGTTGAATGGGGTGAAGTCGGGACGTACGACCCTGTGAAGGCCATGAAGCTGCCCGATGTCATCAAAGCCATCGGTCGAGGAATGGCCCCCGACGCTGCCATCCGCCTGCTCGATGACGACCACTACTTCGAACTCGTTGACCTCCGGGATTATGTCGGTAAGCGCTCAAATCAGCAACGCCGCATCCGTGCACGCATTATTGGCCGACAGGGGAAGATCCGGAAGTTGATTGAACAGTTAACGCAGACCCAAATCAGCATCTACAATTCCACCGTGGTGCTGGTGGGCGAAGAAAACGGCCTCCTCTCTGCACGCCACGCCATTGAGATGCTCGCCGGGGGCTCCGAACACGGCAGCGTCATCGGCTTTCTTGAGCGTGACCGGAAGCAGGCTCGTCTTGAATCCCGTTCCCTCGATGTTTACGAGGAGCGCGAAGAAGCACGACCCGACCTCGGTGGCTTTGAGAATCTCGTCCCTGGCTTGACCGATGTGTCCAACCGAAGGGACCGGCGCATGCGAGCCGCTCAGGTTGACCCGGAAGACGAAGACGCCGTTGCCGAGATGATGGAACTCGCCGAGGACGAAGCCATTCAGTGGGAAGAGGAGTGATCACGCTTCTTCCAAAAAGCGTTGCTCCACGTCATCAAGATTCATGTTAAGGACGTCGTACAAGGCTTCCTCCAGCGTGACGTTGAGACCTTCCTTTTCCCCCCATTCGACCAGGCGAGTGACGTCACGGACGAGGAACTCCTGGGCTTTGGGATGACTTTCCACGACGCCTTGACCAACATCAATGACCCATGGCTGATGATTGTGCCAGAGAATGTTGTACGGTGAAAAATCTCCGTGAACAAGGTCGGCTTTCTGCCAGGCCACGGCGAGAAAACGCAACAGGCGGTCGTAAACACCTTCTGCATCCTCCACCTTGACCTCACGCAACTTGGGTGAAGGCGAGGTTGGTGAACCCAAGTATTCCATAACGAGGACGTTCTTGTGCACCCCCAATGCCTGAGGGACGTCCAAGCCCCATCGAGCCAGCCGTTTCATGTTGCGGTATTCTTTGCGAACCCACACCTCAACCAGGTCGCGGTGTTTCCTTCGCAAGCCGGTGAATCGAGGATCGCCTTCGATGTATTGGATGAGGTTCTTGAACACGGCATTTGAGGTGTGGAAAATCTTCACCGCAACCGACCGACCGTTGATGTCCGTGCCGTGAAAAACATGGGCTTCTTTCCCCCTTGCCACCGGGAAATCAAGCGTGTCAATCACGCCGGATTTCATCAATTTGTACAGCGCCATGAGCGTGAGACGATCAAACACTTGGTCGAAAACGCGACGGTCAACCCAGTCGTAACCTCCCGTACCCATCGCACCCTGAATCTTGGTCTCAATGTCGCGAAACATGGTTTTGTAACGCTTTTCTTTCATCCACTGAAAGCGGCCACCAGCCTCACCCAGGTCGCGCAAAAAGGCGTTCTCTTCCTCACGATGGTGGTCGGCGTCCAAGTCTTCGATGCTGGAACGCTTCGTTTTTCGCTGGCGACGCTTTTTGCGGTTTTTTGGTCGACCGGACAATTCTTCCCAGTCGTCGTCACGAGCCATACCGCTCCCTCATGCTTCAAGCAAACAGAGCGTCAATGTCGTCATCGTCATCGTCATCGTCAACTGCTTCGTCAACGACCTCAGCGGGTTCTTCTTCTGAACCGTCGTCGGCTTCAGGCACCGCCGCTTCCTCCACAGACGCTTCTGCGGCCTCGTCAGCGAGGTTGTCCTCATCGTCGGCAAACAAATCGTCGTCTTCGTCATCATCGGCAAAGAGGTCGTCGTCCTCACCTTCGTCGGTGAAGAGGTCGTCGCCTTCATCGGCCATCGCTTCGTCAACGGTTTCGTCGTCTTCAGCATCGCCAAAGGCAAAGAGGTCGTCGTGTTCGCTGTCCTCATCCATGGAGGCCCCCATGCCAAACATATCAACATCGTCGGGCAAAACGCCCTTTCTTGAGAGGTACATGGCTTGGGTTTTGGTGTATCGGTGCTTGACGTCGGCCTTTGAATCTTGAAAATCCCACGGCCAGACGATGATCAAATCGCCTTCTCGCACCCATTGTCGGCGTCGCATCTTCCCGGGGATACGAGCCATGCGGGTTTCTCCGTCTTCACAAAGAACCGTAACACGGCGACCGCCGAGAAGTTGTTGAGCGAGGGCGAACATTTCGTTGACACGCTTGTTGGGCATCTTGACACGGATTTTACCGTCGCTCGCGTCTTCAGGATTCTCAAGACGCGCAAGTTCTTCCGCGTCCACCTTTTCCTCAAATCTACGACCCAATCAGTCTCACCTGCTCTCCCCAGCGGTCCACCCTTCTTGAAGGCATCACCCATCAATGGGCACGATGAGGTGACAGCGCTCACCATGCGCCGACCAGTGCGTTGGCAGCCGATTCAGCCAAGGCAATGAGTTGACCAGCGCCGACGCCGAAGAACACCGTGGTGACCAAACAAGCGAGGATGGCGAGGCGAACTGGTCCGCCGGACGGGAGGGGTCCTTCCCGACCTTCCTCAGGCTCGTGGAAGTACATCACAAGGCCAACGCGCAGGTAGTAAAACACCGAGATGGCGGAGTTGATGACCATCGCAAGGGCGAGGAACCACACCCAGTGGAGGTCGCTGAAGGCCAAATCGCTGTTGACCGTCACGTCGAGCAACGCCACCTTGACGATACCCATGATCACAAGCAACTTCGAGACGAAGCCGGAGAGCGGCGGAACACCGGCCAGCGACATCATGAAGATGAACATGGCAACGGCGAGGAAGGGGTCGCGCTTGGCCAAGCCACCAAGCGATTCGAGCGTGTGGCCTCCTTTTTCAGATTCGAGCAAGGAGAGCACGAGGAAGGCACCGAGTTTGAAGCACACCAGCACCGTGAGGTGGAAGATGAGCGCCGTGACAACCACCAACGCCGCATCGTTGCTCAAATTCACGTGACCTTCCTCCCAGTTGAGGGCACCGATGGCCGTGATGGCTGCCAGCATGTAGCCGGCGTGGGCCACCGAGGAGTAGGCGAGCATACGCTTGGGGTTGGTGGAGCCAAGCGCAGCGAGGTTGCCCCAAGTCATCGTGACCACCGAGAGCACACCAAGAGCAACCAGCCAAACCGCTGCACCTTCGGTCGCTTCGGGCGAGGCGACCACCAGCAAGATGCGAAGCAAACCGAGCACACCCATGGCCTTGCTGGCCGTGGCGAGAACACCGGCCACCGGGGCGGTCGCTCCGGCGTAGGCATCAGGGGCTGCAAAGTGGAACGGTGCGGCGCTGACCTTGAATCCGAAGCCGACGAGGAGCATGCCCAAAGCGATGAGCGGAAGCGACTCCATGCCGTTCGCTGCAAAGGCGCTGGTAAGTTCCGTGAACTGGAGGGAGCCCGACCACAGGTAGAGCAACGACAGGCCGTAAAGACCAACACCGGAAGCGACGGACCCGACGATGAAGTACTTCATGCCGGCCTCGGTGCCTTCCTTGCTTTCTTTCATGAAGGCCACGAGGATGTAGGTCGAAAACGACGCCAACTCAAGCCCGATGAAGAGCAAGAACAAGTCCTGCGCCAGCGCAACGACCGACATACCAAGGCCCGTGGTGATGAGCAAGATGTAGAAGTCCACTTGACGGCGGTTGTTGTACAGGCCGCTTGCGCTTCGGTCAGCCCTTGAGGTGGCCGGAAGGCGGTTGACCGAGGCGGCGCTTGCAAGGGCCAGGGCGCCAAAGAAGATGAGCTCAAACATTCGGCTGAACTCGTCAACCTGCAGCATGACGTTGTCGCCTGAGACGATTTGGGTACGGGTCATGCCGTTGAGGAAGGACATGGCGGTCAACCCAAAGGCCAACGAGAGGAACACCGTGGCGAACAAGCCGGGAAGGCGTGGGTCGCTGTCGAGGGTGCCTCGCTTCCCACCCATGAACCATGGGATGCGGATCTGAGTCATCGGGATTCGGAACTTAGCGTCGCCAAGGTTGGGGACGATCATCAAGGTAAACAAGCCGATAACAAGGATGAATTCCGGTGCCAGCGCCAAGACAAAACCTTCGCCAAAGGGTTCAATTTTCTCCATCTCAGGCACCTCCCGTCAGAATTGGAATCAACAGCGTTTCAAAGAACGCCACCGTCCAACCGTTCATCATGTCGAGGGCAATCCAAGGCATGACACCAAAGAGGATGGTGAAGGCCGCCATGATGACCATGGCCCACTTCTCTGCATCGGTGATGTCGGGCACAGGCTCGCCGTGAAGGCTGGCGGGGGGTTGCGTTGCTTCGCCGCCCTCGAAGATCGTACGCTGCATGGACCACAGGTAGTAGGCGGCGGTGATGGCGAGCACGAAGGCCGGCCCGACCATCCAAAGCACGCTCCACCCTTCGGCAGCGATGAAGTGCCAGAGGGCGAGGAACATCATCAACTCGGCCACGAAACCGGCCAAGAGCGGCAACCCGAGCGAAGCCATCCAAGCGAACATCATCGATGTGGCGAGCCACGGAGAATGCTTGGCCATGCCTCGCATGGCCCCGATTTCCATGCTGTGGTAGTGATGCTTGAAGGCCCCGCAGACGGCAAAGAGCATGGGGCTGATGATGCCGTGGGCGAACATCATGAAGAGGGCTGCTGCCCAACCCAAAGGTTGCATGGTGGCGATGCCGATGAGGATGACCCCCATGTGAGACACCGAGGAGTAAGCGACCATTTTCTTGAGGTTGGTTTGGCCCAAACAAACCACGGCGCCCCAGACAAGGGAAACCATGCCGAGGGCTAGCAGCCAAAACTGGAAGTGTTCGGCAGCGTGGGGGAAGAACGCCAAGGGGAGACGGAACATGCCGTAAGCACCCATTTTCAACATCACACCAGCCAGCAGCATGGAGCCGCCGGTTGGTGCCTGAACGTGAGCGTCGGGCAGCCACGTGTGGAAAGGCACCGAGGGCAGCTTAACGAGGAAGCCGATCATCAACATCACGAAGAGAACTTTCTGGAGGCCGACACCGAGGAACCACTCGCCACCGGCATTGGCGGATTGTGCGTGCGCCGTCAGGGTTGGGATGTCGAACGTGCGTCCCGTCCATGAGCCGGCATGCGCGAGGTTTTCGGGTTGCAGGAAATACACCGTGACCAAGCCGAGGAGCATGATGACCGAGGCGGTGAAGGTGTAGATGAAGAACTTCTGAGAGGCGTATTTTCGGTCGTGACCTCCCCACTTGAGGATGAGGAAGAACATCGGAATCAAGGTCAGTTCCCAGAACACGTAGAACATGAACAGGTCCAGCGCAACGAAGACGCCAATGAGCGCCCCACCCATCATCAGGACCAGCGGGAAGTAGACAGCGGCGTTCTTTTCGTGCCAGGTCGCCACGATCGTGATGGGCAACAGGAAGGTCGTCAACCACACCATGGGGAAGGACAGAGCGTCCATGCCAACCGACCAGTGAATGCCCAAGGATTCAATCCATTCGTATTGGAACTCGTAATTGAACGACCCAAAGGAGAGCGTTGTCCAATCCAGCGTACCCTCGATGTAATTGTCACCAAGGAACATCGCCGTGGTCAGCACCAACATCGCCAAGGAAAGAGCGAGCGTCACCAAACGCACGGTGGGGCCCATCCGTTCACGCGCTGCTGGAGAAACGTAGGCCACATAGGCCAGCAAAACAACGCTGCTGATGAGCGGCATGCCCACCAACGGCAGGGAAATCCAATCCGTCGTCAAGCGACCACCCCCCAAATCAGGGCAAAGAGCATCAAGGTTCCCAACGCTGCCATCAGAATGTAATCCCTGGCCGACCCGGTGGTCAGCGAGCGGAGGGTCGACGAGAGTTGTTGGGAGGTGCGCTCAACGGTCTTGACAGCACCGTCGATGACGCTGGTGTCGGCTTCAGCGGCTTTGTTGGAGAACGCAGCGACGATTTTCAGCATGGCCATGTCGTAGTAGTGGTCAAAATAAAGCCGGTTCTCGAGGGCTGTTGCAAAGCCGGATTTGCCGAAAGCCGAGTTGTCCCAATGGTACCGTCCCTTGATGGCCTCGTTCAGAGCGAGAACGGGACCGAACCACGGTTTCACGGCTTCACCTTCGTCGAGCTTGCCCCCGTACAAGGAGAGCGCCAAACCCGGGCCAACCACAGCGCCGATGAACAGCGCCACGTAGGTCAGAATGAAAAAGAAGGGTTTCTCATTGGCGAAGACATGCTCCAATTCGTAAACCAAACCACCGAGCAAACCACCGTGGTCGGACATCAAGCCGTAGCCGATGTCGGGAGCCCAGTGAGTAAAGCCCATGCTGGCGAAAATGATGCCGGCAAGGCTGACGAAGGTCAAGATAAACAGCGGCGTCTTGATCCACGTGTTCGTCGGATGAACATGGGCAGCGACGTCGGTTTGGGGTGATCCAGCGAAGGTCTTCAGCCACATGCGCGACATGTAGAAACCGGTCATGCCCGCACCCAAGAGCACGCAAAGGGCGGGGTAGAAGAAGCGAGGGTCTTCCAGCGCCACACGCCAAGTGTTGGCGATGATGCCTTCCTTAGACCAAAACCCACCGATGAGCGGGAAGCCCATGATGGAGAGTGAACCGACTAGCATGGCGGTGGCGGTGAGCGGCATCTTGGAGGCCAAGCCTCCCATGTTGTCCATCGACTGGGCATCGAACTCGTCGTGGTGGTCGCCGTGGTCGTCGCCAGCAAGGGAAGCGAGGTGAACCCGACCCAAGGTCAACTCCAATTCGGGCACGTTGATCCGGCCGTTGCCGTCCATGTCGAGCGCCTTCATGAGCGACTGCATTTCCCAAGGCGGAAGGTCAGCGATGTTCGCTTCCTTCAGGGCTTTTTGGAACTCGTAGGTGTCAATCTCTCCCGATTGATCAAGGTCGATGGCGTTGAAGAAGCCGAACACGGATTGGCCCGTCTCAGAAAGGTAGTTCGCGAGCATGAGCAGTTCTTTCGGGTCTTCTTCGTGGTGATGGTCGTCGTGAGGGTGGAGGTGATGGTGCGCATGATGCACCTCGTGAATGACGGCTCCACTGGCCATGAAGAGCATGCCTTTGGCCATGGCGTGGTTGAACAGATGGAAGAGGGCAGCACCGAAGGCGACAATGACAATGGCGTGGTTGACGTAGTAATCGGGGTTCTTGGTGCCATCAGCGAAGTACTCATGCCAGTGAAGGGTGTTGGCAAGGTAGAGGGCAGCACCAAGCCCGGTGAAGATGTAAGCCAATTGCGACATCGTGGAATAGGCGAGCACCTTCTTGAGGTCGTGCTGAACAAAAGCGATGGCGGCGGCCATGACGGCAGTCGTTCCACCAATGGCGGCGATGATGAAGGCCAAGTCAGCCAATTCGCCGTGCATGGATTCGGCACCGAAGAAGGGGAACATGCGGGCCACGAGGTAGAGGCCGGCGTTGACCATAGTCGCAGCGTGGATAAGGGCCGAAACAGGTGTTGGACCTTCCATAGCGTCGGGAAGCCAAACATGGAGGGGGAATTGAGCCGACTTACCAACCGCTCCGATGAACATCAAACCGAGCGCCCAGGCGAGGGTGCCGGGGTTGGAAGCGGCGACCTTGTCGATGTTGTATTCGTTGAAGACCACGGCGTAGTCAAGAGAGCCGAAGAGGTCCCAAAGAACGGCGAGGCCAACCATGAGGAAAACGTCGCCTACGCGGGTGGTCAAGAACGCCTTTTTAGCGGCGTAAGCGGCACTCGGGCGTTCGTAGTAGAACCCGATGAGCAAGTAGGAACACAGGCCCATCAATTCCCAGAAAATGAACAGCCAGAGGAACGAATCGGCGAGCACCATCCCGAGCATACCGGAGCAGAACAACACGAACTCGGCATAGAAGCGGTGGTTTCGGTTGTCGTTGATGGGATCGGTGTTCATGTAGCCGATGGCGAAGGTGTTGATGAGCAAACAAAGGAAGGAGGCGATGAAAAGCAACATCACGGTGATGTGGTCGATATGAACGCCAAATCCAAAGGTGATCTCGGTGGTCACCACGCCTGAGTTCCACATGCTCGAGGTGAACCACGTCCAATCGGAGAGTTTGTCAACGCCGCCGTAGGCCCCGATGAAATCGCTGATGAGCCACAGCGAGAGCGCCAAACTGGCCCCCATCACGGGCAAGGCAATCAGGCCGCCTTCCTTGAGCGTCTCTTTCCAAACCTTTTGTCCGTTGAGCATCTTGCCGAGGAAAAGGATGACCGGGAAGGCCAACATCGGAAGGAGAAGGATGTAAGGCGCGTACTGCGCCGCCGTGCTGTGAACGATTTCTGAACTGCCTGTACCCGCCATTCTTTCACCTCAGTTCTTCAGGACGTTCACATCGTCCAGCGTGATCGATTCGTGTTGCCCGTACATCGCCAAGAAGATGGCCAAACCGATGGCCACTTCGCTGGCTGCGATCGCAATCGCGAAGATGGTGTAGACCCATCCCGTCGTGTCGCCGTGGTGCACGGCTGCCGCAGCGAACTGCATGTTGGCAGCGTTGAGCATCAACTCAATGCACATCAAGACAATGATAGCGTTCTTTCGAGTGAAGGCACCGGCCAAACCGATGACGAACAACAAGGCCGAAAGGCCCGAGACCCATGCTGGATCAATCATTCTTCTTCACCTCCGAACTCCCAAAGCAAGTTTTCCATCCGCTCGTCCCGAACAAGGTAGGCAGCACCCATCATGGCCATGGACATCAACAGACCGAGAATGAGCAGAGCAAAACCCCAGTCGTTGAGCAAAGTGTCTGCGAGGCCATCTGGGCCCGAGGTCGTGGGCTCTTCGGCACCGGGGTTGGACCAGACGCCGTCTGCGTTGACGGCGGCGACCAAAATGAACCCGAGAGCGAGAAGGCCCAGTCGGGTGAAGAGCGAGATGAACTTCATTCAAAGTCCTCCTCAAGGATTTGACGACGGGTCAACATGATACCGAACAGCACCACCAACCCAACACTCGCCAGATAGACGAGAATTTGAATGGCCGCAAGGAATTCAGCGCCAAGCAGAATGAAAATGCCCGAGACCGCCATGAAGCAGAAAATCAGCGAGAGCATGGAGTGAGCCACGCGTTGGGCGAAGATGAGGCCGAGTGCTCCACCCAACGTGATGGCGGCGAACAAAAAGAACACGCCGGTTTCGGCTGCACTGGCGACGTCCATTTCAGGCGTCCCCCTTGGCGGCTTCCTTGGCAGCCTTCTTGGCTCGCTTGTCACGCTCCTTTGAGGCTCGCTTCGCCAGTTCGGCGTCCACCGCTTCTTGGTGCACGCCGGGCAGAACACGGGTGCGGGAGGCATCAAACCACAGGTCTTGGCGAGTGAATCCGGACATGCCGTCGTATTCGTTGGTCATGAAGAACGAGGTAAAACCGCAGGCTTCCATGCACAAGCCGCAGAACATGCAGCGGCCGAGGTCGATGCGCCCTGAGACGATCTGGTCGTCGGCCGGGAAGAGTTCGTTGGTCGCCACAACGGCTTCTTCGCCCGAATCGTTCCAACGGACGGTGGCGGAGTCGCCGGAGAGGTCGAGCACTTCGGCAAAGCGCCACTCCTCAGGCGTGCTGGTGTGGGCCGTGACGTGGTTGAAGCCGTCAAGCGTGGCCTTGACTTCAGGGACTTCAACGGCTGCGAATTTGCCCACCTCCAAGTCAGCCCCAAAGCCTGCGTTTTCGCCTTCTGCGTTGTCGAGGACATCCACGCGCAATTCGGTGGTCATGTGCAAACAATCGTTTGGGCACACGTTGACGCACATCTTGCAGGCGGTGCAGGTCTCCCAAATCACGCCAATACGTCCGTTGTAATTCCCAGGGACGAAGAGCCAAGGTTCCATGTCCTCAAGGCGCTCGTAGGGGTACTGCACCGTTTGAGGTTTCCACAAGGTTGGTTTGAGGTCCGAGGTCACGCGGTCCGGCGCAAACTCTTGACGGGTCACGTCATTCATGTCGGCGGTAGCGGCTGCACGTGCACGGCTACCGTCGTCCAAAAATTCGGGGTGGGAAGTGTTGTGGTAGCTCCCCAATCGCTTGCCAAAACGCTTGCCGATGAACGGGAAGGTCCGCAGTGCTGTGATCAAGGTGATTTTGAACGGGTACCAAAACAGGTTTCTGAAGTTGGGCTGTGCGTGTGGATGCATGGGCATGGTGTTCACCTCACTCCTGCCCCGGGACAACCGTTCCCGCGGGCTCTACGGTATGGACGTGGAACATGCGTTCCGACATCGCTGACTTGTCCTCATCGTTGAGGTAGACCCAGAAGACGCCCAGCCAGAACAACGTGGTGAGCAAGGGCACGAGGTAAGGGATGCCGAAGGCGTCCCACGCCATGCCACCAGCCACATCGTTTTGGGCCGACATGCCATCGGGGTTGAAGAGGTACAATCGGTACACAAGGGCGAGAACAACTTGCAACACGGCCAAAGGAAGCAGCATGCGCCATCCAAACTCGAGGATTTGGTCCGTGCGAATGCGGGCCAAGGCGAAGCGAGCCCAAACGAAGACGACCAAGAAGACCAACCACGACTTCAGGAGGGTCATGATGGCGCCTGGAATCAACAGGTAGGCTTCACCGACCACCGGCAGAGAGCCGATGGTACCGTGGAAGGGCAGGTGCCATCCACCGAGGAAAAAGTGCGTGAACAAGAAACAAGCCGCATACGTGCGGATGTACTCGGCCATGAAAAGCATGCCAAATCGCATTCCGCCATATTCCGTCCACCAGCCTTCAACCAGTTCGGCTTCGGCTTCGGGCATGTCAAAGGGCACACGTTCCACTTCTGCGATCATCGTCACGAGGAACAACGCCGCTCCAAGCGGCATCAGGAAGATGTTCCATGCGCCTGCAGAATGTTGGAAGTGGATGCTCTCAACGATGTTGAAGGTGCCCGAGAGAATGGCGACCGACAACAGCGTCAGCAGGAGTGGAATCTCGTAAGCCGTGAGTTGGGCCGCTGAGCGAATGCCCCCAATCAGGGTGTATTTGTTGTTGGACGACCAACCGGCGAAAAAGACGCCGATCGGTGCGATACCAAAGATGGCGATAGCGTAGAGAATGGAGAGGTCGGGGTTGGTGGCGTAAATACCGCTGGAGAGCGGAATCATGCCCAAAATCAACAGCGTCGAAGACACGATGAGGAAGGGAGAGACTTCAAAGATAAGACGGTCGGCTCGCTGAGGCACCATGTGTTCTTTGACGAGGAACTTCATCCCGTCAGCGACGTTTTGGAAGAAGCCCGGAACGATGGTTTTGCCCATCCAAGAACGGTTGTTGACACGGTCCACCGTGGCAAAGTTCTCGTCCCGGTTGCCGAAATTCTTGTTCAACCATTTGTTGACCGCTCCGATGGGTTTGCCCAGTCCAAAGGGCAACATGTTCCACCACTCGCCGGCGGTGACGCCGTTTTCACCGACCCAAAGCGAACGGAGGGCGGTCGTGGCACCGTACCGGTCTTGCATGCGAGCGACGGCTTTGCGTTCAATCCAAAGAATCGCAAACTGCGAGAAAAACAACAACAGGAAGACGATGTTGACCAGAGCAAACGTGGCGACGCCGAAGGAGAGGGCGCCTGAACTTGATTCGAGCGGTGTGCCTTCGAGGGCGCCGGTGATGCCCGACCGAAGCAAACCGTCCTTGCTCAAGAAGAAGCCAACCAAATCGTACTTGTCGTCCATGATCTCACCTCAACGGTCGGTCTCCCCAATGCACGGGTCAAAACTGCCCATGATGGCAGGAATATCGGCGACCTTGTAACCGATCATCGTCTTGGCGACGTAGGGAATGGTGATGAACATCGGGGAGCGAATCGACAGGCGGTAAGGGTTCTTCCCACGGCCATCGCCGCCGCCTTGGATGTAGAACTGGGAGGCTCCGCGGGTGCATTCGTAGTGCGAGAAACCTGTTGCGCCTTCGGGTGCTCGGGTGGGTGCTTTGGCGAGAATCATCTCGTCGCCGTTGGCGTAGTTCGTGTTCTTGCCACCTGGAATCTTCTCAATGGCATCGAGAATCATGCGGCATGACTGACGCATTTCTTCCATCCGAACACGGTACCGGTCATAGCAATCGGCGCCCTTCACCGAAGTCGGCTTTTCCACAGCGGGCTCCCAATCAACCTGGTCGTAAACGGAGTAGGGGTGGGCCCAACGCACGTCGTAATTGACGCCAGCGGCTCGAATGTTGGGGCCGGACACACCCGCATTGACCATGTCTTCGGCCTTGGCGTAGCCGACACCCTGGAGGCGGACCAGCCAAATGGTGGACTCATCGAGAAGCATTTCGTATTCGTCGATGCGGTGTTCAAACAGCTTGACCTTCGCCACCAAGCGGTCGGCGAAACCGATGGGGATGTCGCGCTTCACACCACCGACGCGGGGGTAGTTGTAGTGCATTCGGGAGCCACCGAGTTCTTGGAGGAGGTCGAGGAACATTTCGCGGTCCCGCATGCACCAGGTCATCAAAGTCAGACTTCCAATGTCGGGACCGTAAGCCCCGAGCCACATCAGATGGGAAGCCAAGCGTTGGCACTCGGCGGCGATGAGACGAATGTACTCTGCGCGCTCAGGCACTTCAACCTCCAACAGGTCTTCAGCGGCGTAAATGTAGGAATTGGCCCACGTCATAGCGCTCACGTAACAAAGTCGGTCGCAATAGGGCGTGATTTGAGTGAAATCGCGAGATTCTGCGATTTTTTCCACGCCGCGGTGAATGTAGCCGAGTTCGGCTTCGGTGTCAACGACGGTCTCGCCGTCGACCTTGACTCGCAAGGTCCACAAACCGTGCGTCATTGGATGCTGGGGGCCCATTGTAATCCACATTTGTGCCATATTCTCACCTCACTTAACCCGTCCCTCGTCGGTTGGTTTCCGTCCGAAGCCTTGGGCGTCGTCGTACATTTCATTGAAATCGTGGTAGCGAATTTTGTGTTGCTTTTGCAGCGGGTGAAAGCCCTCAGGACTGTCGTGAGGGTTGAGCACACGGTGCATGTTTTCGTGGCCCTCAAACCGAATGCCGACGAGGTCCCAAGTCTCTTTCTCGTTCCAGTCTGCGCCGACCCAAATGCTCTGAACGCTGGGCACGGTAGGGGTCGAGGTTTGGGGAAGCGTGATGACGACCTCAACTTCGAGCGGAATATCGTCACCTTGGAGCGACTCAGCAACGTGGACGGTGTTGGTGTTGGGGGCTTGGTCGGTGACGGGTTGGCGCATGAGGTGGTACACCACTTCCCATCCTCGCTCGTCCCCGCCTTCGGGGTAGTGCGTGCCGGTCACCATCGAGCAGTAGTTCACGCCGACATCAAAACGGAGATGCTTGGCGACGGCCGTCCAATGCTGGGCAGGAACATGGGCCCGGACAAAGGCCATCTTGTGAGCGTTGGCGTGGTGCTCCACGGTGACGGTCACGTCTGCGCTGCTGAAGCGATCGTTGACCTTCTTGACGGCGGCTTCGGCAGCCGTCTCGGCTTGTTCGTTGGTCACGCGCATGCCCACGGTCAGTCCTCCCCGACAATAACGGGCTTGTCGCCCTTGCGGCCGCTGCTGGGTGCTGCGCCGATACGAATGATTTTTTCACGCAAAAGACCGAAACCGTCGATGAGGGCCTCGGGGCGAGGGGGGCAGCCGGGGATGTACACATCCACGGGAATCACGGTGTCAACGCCCTCAAGAACGTTGTACGACTGGAAATAGGGGCCGCCAGAGATGGCGCATTCGCCCATGGCGATGCAGTACTTGGGCTCGGGCATTTGCTCCCAGAGACGAACGACTTTGTCAGCGAATTTTTTCGTGATGGGGCCGTTGACCAGCAGCACATCCGATTGCCGTGGAGAGGAACGGAACAGCACGCCGAAGCGGTCGCCGTCGAAGCGGGGTGTCGCAGCGGCGGCCATCTCAATGGCGCAACACTTGATGCCCAAGTGGAGAGTGAACAACGACTTGCGGCCCGCCCAATTGAAGTAGCGGCCAGCGAGCACACTCAGGAATTGTTTGATCTTCGTTGCTTTGAGAGCCTCGTCGGTCACGTCGCCGACCATTTCAACGAGGGCACGGCTGTTGAAGGCTGCATAATTCTCTTGTTGTCCTGCCATCTCAACTCACCTCAAATGTAAATGCGGCCTCGCTTGCGGAACACGTACCAAACGCCGAGTGACATCGTGGCGAAGAAGGCCCCGAGGATGAGCAGGGCGTCGGTCGCCTGCTCAACAGCGCTCGCACGGTCAACGACGTCAACCGCCGTAGCGTCAGCGGCGACCATGCCGCCGAGCACGAGGAACATGAACGCCACGTCAAAAACAAGGAAGATGATGGCGTACCAGTAATACTGGAAGTGGAATTGAATCATCGCTTCACCCACCGGTTCACTGCCGCACTCAAACGTCGTGAGCCGACGAGGGTAGAGGCTGTGGTCGCGTTCGTAGCCCTCAAGGAGGTACGAACGGGTCACGTGCGGACGAGCCGGGTCCACCTTCGGGCGAACCAACCACGTGATGATGAAATTTGTCAGCGGCATGATGATGCCGACAACCGTCAAGAAACCAATGGAGAGGTAGGCACTGGGCACCGATTCGAGTCCTGACATGAGCCGACCTTCTGAGAACGCATACGCTCTCTATTCGTCCCGAATTGAGGCCCCTCAATAAGCGTTGTCAAGCGACCCCGATGGGACAGGGCAACTCGCCCCCCATCTACAGCGACGCAGGCCACCGGTTTTCCCGTCAAAGGGGTGCGCCGCTTGGTTCACTTTCGCCGAGCGATGAAGGCCGCCAAAACCAGCAACAGGAGCAAACCTCCGGCAGCCTGAGCCACCGTCGTGGAGGAGAGTCCCAAGACACCGTCTTCAGGCATGCCTTGGGCAGCAAACTCGATGTTTTGCCGGTCAAGCACGCCCGTTTCCGTGGGCTCAGCAGAGACGGTGAACTTGTACAAGTCCTCCATTTCTGCTCCGTAAGGCGCACGAACGGTGACGTTCACGTAAAGTCGCTCGCCTTCATCGAGCATGCACAGCAAGTCGGTGTTTTCGGTGGAACAGTCAAAGTTGTCGCTGTCGAGGACAACCGACCAGCCGCGAAGGTTCTCGGAGGTGAAAACCCGAATTTCCGAACGCACGTTGCCCGTGTTGACGATGGATATTTCGCGGACGGCCGCTTTCTGCCCGTACACGATGTCGAGCTCTTGACGAACTCCTTCCTCGGCAAAAGCGAGGTCGTGAACGATGCTTACTTCAAGGGAGACAGCGACCAAACCGCTGCGGTCTGCCGCGTTTGAAACGCTGGTGACCAAGATTTCAAGCAAACCACTCTGGCCTGTTTGCGCCCCTGGGTTAACCCGCAACGTCAGTTCCACATACACCTCAAAGGGTTGCGCCCGATAGGTGTCAAAATTCAAGCCCATTTCGAGCATTTTCAACTCCGCCGCATCCTGCGTGGATTCCAGCACCGGTTGACCGCTCGCTTCAAGGAGGTACGTCGCGTTCGTCACGTCCCAAATTCCGAAGCCTTTGGGCACGGGCAACTCCCCGGTAACGGGCATGCCGTAAGCCGTGATGGAGCGGGTCGCAATGCCCTCAAGACCGCCAAGCGTGAACACGGCATCGTCGTTGCCGTCACCGGTGTTCTTCACCCACATGGCGATGACCTGCTCGCCGCTGGGCGGCAAGACCACCGAGGCGGAGGTGGCGGTGTCGGTGTCCTGAAGTCGCAGGTCCATTGAGAATTCCCGGTCGGACAAAATAGCCAAAAATTCGCCTTGACGTTGGTTGTCGGGGATGCCGTCGTTGTCACGGTCTTGGCCGTTTGGATCGTCCTTGTTTCGCGCCCGTACCGTCAAACGGGAGTTCTCGAGTTCTTCCTCGCCGTCAATGCTCACGACGAGGTAGACTCGGGTGGTGGCCTGTGGGTTGATGTCAATTTCGGTGAAGGGCATGCCGTCGACATTCTCAAAAGTCGCCCCCCAGGCCGGGCTGGCGGTTTGCGATACGACAGAGAGGCCGATGGTGTCCCGAACGTTGCCTTCGTTGATGAGGTCGATGGGGAAGCGAACCTCGGTGCCGGACCGACCGGTTTGGTCGGTTGCGGGCGTCTCCATATCGAAGCCGTGGACCGCAGCCACCGTGACGCGCAAGGTCACGGTGTCGTAGGCAGCCCCACCGCTTGAGGGGAGCACACTGAACGTCAGCTCAATCTCCTCCGTAGCGAGCGCCTTGGTTGGAACGCGAACCGTCACCCCGACCGTCACCGATTTCTCGCTCCCGTGACGAGAACCAACCGAAACCGTGCTTTGTTCGAGTTGGACTGCCCAACCGGTGGGTGCGATGGATGAGGCGATGCGGAGGTTGTCTTGGCCATTGCCTTGGTTGGTCACGGTCAACGTCGTGGATTTGTTGCTTCCGGGGTCAATGTTGGAGAGCAAGGCGTTGGCCACCGAGATGCTTGCGCCCCGAGACTGACCAACGATAACCCGAAGGTCTGCCTGGCAGTCATCCTTGAGGGGGCCTGTTGCACTCTCTTTGCCGACGATGGTAATCACGGTCTCCGAGCCCGCCGTGACCGAGTCGTCGGGAGAGATGATGAAGTCGAACTCCCGTTCGCCGTTGCCGTTGTCGTAAGGCAACAAACCGGAGGATTGGCCGTCGACGCTCAACCATTGGGACGCTTTTGGTCCGGCACCTCCGGCGAAAACGGTCCAGCCAACATTGCCGGTGTTCGCGTACGTGGCCGTGACGGTGGCTGTGGCGTCTGGATTCACACTGATGGAAGTCTTGCTCAGTTGGACGGTGCATTCTTTGAGTTCGGGCACCGTGAGGTCAAAATCTTCGGTGTCCTTGGCCTCTTGTTGGGGGTCGTTGGTGACGGTGCCGGTGATTTCCCAACAATACGTCTCTGCTGATTGCCCGTCGTCGATTTCGACGGTTACGGTGACGGTTTCCGAGTCTTCTTCGTCAATGTTCACTGTTGAATCGCTGAGGGTGACGGTCAAGTCGGAGGACGGAGCGCAGTTTGGTCCGTCACCGTCGTCGATGGCGAGGTTGATGGTTTCGTTGGTGCGACCGGTGTTTTCAACGGTCACCAACCAACTCAGTTCATCTTCTCCCGCCCAAGTTTTGCTTCGCTGGCTTTCCGAGATAACAAGGTCCACACCAAACAAGGCGCTGCCCGAGCCGTCGCCTGCGGTGGTGGTGACGGTCACGGATTCCTGAGCTGGGGGTTCCGCCACATCGGGGGGAGTGACCTGTTCGTTGATGGTGGCCGTTACCGTGGTGTCGCAACTCCCCTCGGCGTTCTGCGTAAGGGTCACGTTCAGGGTGGTTTCTTCGTACGAGCCGGTGTCGATGGGGCCCGTGATTTGGGAAACGGTCGATGCATAAGCGCCGCAATCCCCGCCTTCGTTGGCGCTAGAGAGCTGCACCGTGATGGGGTTGTCGCCGTTGTTCCGGACGCGGATGGTGTATTCGCCGCCTTCGCCGGGGTTCACCTCGAGGGCGGTTGGAATGGCCGTCAATTGAACCGAAATGGCTCGTCCACCGTCGGCAGAGGCGGCCGGGGCCATCAGCGGCAACAGAGCCGTGAACATCAGGGCCACAAGAAACAGCGCTTGCCGGCGAGCGGCGTTGTTCGCGGTCGCACAAGGCACCATGCGGCGGCCTCGCCGTTCTCCTATCAAAACCCTGTGCTTTGAATGCATCACGCTCGGTGCATCCTCACGCTTGAACAAAATGCTCAGCCGAGGCTTGACAGTTCACGCAAACCGTCAACGAAGCGGCGCATCCTCCAGCAGCGGCGCCGTGGTAACGAGCGCCACAGGAAGGGCAGCCCAAAGCAGAGGTGGTGATGGCTTGCCGACACCCCCAACACACCGGCGGAGGCGTCGCTGCGACATGGCCCACCGATGGCTGGGTTGCTGCAACAGCCACCGGCGAACTTGGTTGAACGACGGGGGCGGATGGCGGGAGAGCTGGTGCGCCCCCGTGCAGAGGCGGAAGAGGTGTTCCAAAGTTCGTAGCGCCCTTTTCATCTCGTGAACGCATCGCTTGAACACCCAGCGCGGCAAAGGCCACGAGCAGGATGGCGCCAAACAGGGCAACCGCAACGGTGGTGCTCAAACCCGAACTTCCGCTCGTTCCGATGGGTTCCCCCTCCGATTGAAGCGTGATGGCGAAGGTGGAGGACGACGATGGGCTTTGGGCCAATTCGAAGCCGAGAGACGCAGCCCCCGGTGTATCGGCACGAATATTGATGCGAAGCAGCGCGGATTCGCCCAATGCGAGGTCCACAACGTCGTTGCCATCGACGGAAGCGGCCCAGCCGCTTGGAACGTCAAGCAGGAGTTGACGCTGGAGCACCGTGTTCCCAGTGTTTGTGATTTTCACCGTTACCTGGCGCTCCTCGCCCGTCTTCATCAGCGGCGTGCTGCCAACATCCCAAGCCACCTGTTCGTTGATGGCCACCAAAAGCCCGACCGTTGTGGTCAACTCAACGTCGCCGTCGCTCAAAAGCAACGTGAACGAGGGCTCGCTCATGGGCGCCATGTTGCCCGCAATGAGCACCGAACAAACAACCGGAGCGACCTCGTTTAAGCCGACCGTGGCGACAGGGTTGCATTCACCGAACAATCCCGAATCGAGTTGGACGCTGGCGCTTGGCGACCAGGCCGTTTCAGCAGCGTTGCTCAACAACCAGGTAAACGTCATCGATTCCCCCGACGGGTGCGAGCCGTCGGCTTGAGGGACGCCAAACGAACGACCATCGGCGAGATCAAGGCCAACAAACGTCAACTCGGGTTCGGGCAAAAGTTCCACTTCCAATTCGCCTTCCCACGTAAAGCGGGTTGACCCGTTGTCAAGGTTGAGCATGAAGTCTCCCGAACGGGCGTTTTTTCCCGCCTCAAGCGTGTAGAGGAGGTTCTTGCTGGTGGCCCACGGCAGGTCGATGGGTGTCAGAGGAGTGGTGACCGACCATCCCTGAGGGAGATTGAACGAAGGAACCAACTGAAGGTCCACGTTGCCCTTGTGCTCGAGGGAATAGCGGAGGGTGACGCTTGAATCAGGCCGCTGGACACCAATGGAGGATTCGATGTTGACGTACAGTTCCCGAACCGTGAGCACTTCAATGGGAATCTCGAACAAGGTGAGTTCCTGCTGCTCGGTTTGGCTGACAGCCGTCAGTTTCATCAAGCGTTCAGCACCTGCAGCCGTCATCACCTGAGGGGGCGTGAACACCAAGCCAACAGCCCGGTAGGCCTCGCTGCCAATCAAGCCCGTGGAACCCGAGGTGGCGCCGGCCTCGCTGCCGAGGTTGGTGAACCCAGCTTTCCACCCTGCCGGGGCTTCGAGGAAGAGGTCGTACCCGATGGGGGCGTTGCCGTTGTTGTAGAACCTCACCGTGAGGTTGGTGGGGTCGGAAGGATGGACGGGGACCACCTCGTAATCGAATTCAATCGCCGCTTCGGGCAGGTCTGGGACGACAAGTTCGAGGTTCAAGGGGTAATCGACGCTGTTGTCCACGTCAAGGCCAAGCAGGTCAATTCGGTAGGTCCCCGGTTCAGGAGGGGCTGGATGGACCAAGGTGACGGTGATGTTTTCAGACGCTTGGCCCTCCATACTGAAGTTCGAATCGGTGCTCCCCACGTACCACGGCATCGTCTGTCCTGTTGCAACATGGACCACACTGCCGGTCTGCATGGAGGCGTTGGTGGGGATCAGGGCGGTGTTGGTGAGCGAAATGTTCCACGATGTGGTCGTGATTTCGCTGCTTGCCAGCACTTTGCTGGGTGATTCAGTTTCCAGTTTCACGCCAGGGGCGGTCACGTTCACGACGACGTCCAGACGGTTGTTGTCTTCCCGAATCTCCTCCATCGCATCGTCTGGGTCGATGATGAACGAGAGGGTGGTGCTCCCGGCAACTTGCGGCGTCCAAGGCCAGAGGACAACCTTGCTCGAACCTGCGCCCAAGGCGATGGACGTCCGGTCAACTTCGTTTCCGTTGACCTCAAAGGCGATGGGGAATTGGTCTGCCTTGACGTTCCCGAAATTGAAGAACGCCGTCGTGATTTGGACCGGGTCGTCAACCTGCGGGATGCCGACGTTCAGCGCAAAGTCCTCCGGCACCACCTTTGGGTCAGGCCGTAAGTCGTTCACACCGTAACCAAGAACAGCGACGGCGTACGGTTGGGTCTTGGAGCCGCTGTGTTGAGCATCCTTCACCTTCACCGTCCACGTTCCCGCCGCTGCGGCATCGATGAGAACCACCTCCAAATTGTTCACGTCGTCTGCCGTCCCGCCGGTGACCGAACGTCCGTTGGCGAAATCGTTCCCCAAATACACGGTGCCATCGGGAGCGGTGACCTCCAAGTCAAGGTCGTTCACGAGTTGCGCCGTGGAAAATCGGGAGCCACGCTCGTCCGACCACGTGAGGACGACTTTGAACAAACCCGATGCCTGCGTGACGTTGAACGGGTAGGATTTGCTGTTTCCCGTGCCCGACATCACCGAGCGGTCGTCCACCCAAATGCCTTGGCCGCTCGAAGGAGCCAACGTGTTGCGGAGGTTGACCCGCCCCCACCCCTCGTCATCGTTGGGAATGTCTCGCGTTCCGATGTCTTGGGCGCCAAGCACCATCAAGGCCTTCACCAACGCTCCTTGAGGCGAAGGTCGTTGGGCAATCTCTTCGAGGTACTCCCGAATCATCAACGCTGCACCGGCAGCGTTGGGTGTCGCCATGGAGGTGCCGGTGTATTCGAGGTAGTAGGTGTTGGACCACGTTGCGGAGCCGGTGTCGGCCGCTTCTTGGGCTCGGCACGAACGCACATAGCCGCCCGGAGCCACGAGGTCGGGCTTGATGCGCCCGTCTTCGGTCGGCCCTCTCGAGGAGCCCGACATCATGACGTCGGGAGAGCCGCTGTATCGGTTTTTGTGGTTGCCCACCGAAATGACGTTCTTGGCTGTCGCAGGAGGGGACACCGTGCTTGCGCCCGGCCCATCGTTGCCGGCGGCAAAGAGAATGGTCAAACCTTCTGCACCGTTGTAATAGCGGTCGTAGTTGTTGGCTCGGTCATCAACATCCTCTGTTTCTGAGTTGTACTTGGATTGTTGGCTGGCAGCGGAGGACCCCCATGAATTGGTGTGGGTGCGGGCTCCTGCGTTGTAAGCCGTGTTGAGCAAGTTGTTGAGCGAGGGCGACTGGAAATTGCCCGTGTTGTCGTTTTCCATGGCTTGGAAGTACAATTCAGCAGCTTGGGCCACGCCGCCGTACCCGCCTCGGAAGCCGTCGCCGAGCACCGTGCACGAAACATGCGTCCCGTGACCGGAGTGCATGTCGGCGGTTGAACCGTCACCAATCACGTCGTAAGAACCCACGACACGGCTGCCAAAGTCTCCGTGGTCTTCGTCCAAGCCCGCATCGGCGACCGCAACGATTTGACCTGAACCGTCAAGGTCGGTGGTAAAGTAGGTCGCCATGGTGTTGGTTTGCATGTGCCCCCGGGACTGATCGTTGAACGCAGCAAAGGCCGGGTCGGGACGAAGGTGCATGACCGAAGGCTGCATGGCGAGTTGGGTCAGACTGACATCGCCCAACCGCCCTTCGTAACGCCCGTTGTCCCATGCCCGCACCGAATCCAGTGACGGCCGAGCCACGTCGCCCAAACTTTGCCGAAGCACGACGCCATCGCTGTCTTGGAGAAGGACGGTTTCCAACGGACCGAAAGCGTCCCGCCAGCCGTCCAAGCGAATTAGGGTGGATTGAAGCGCCTCTTCACCGTCGGAAAGGAGAGCAACATCCAGCAAGTCGCCATCGACGAGCATGCCCAGCGGCACCGCATGGGAGGCCAAGAGGGCAGGGTGGCGTTCGGCATCTTGGAGCGCCGTGGGCGTGCCCTGCACGAGCAGACCCGACGGGGCGATGAATTCGCGCACGGCAAGACCTGGCACGTCGCTGAGTTCGCTGCGAACGTCTTGGAGGCGTTGTTCGTTGGAAACGAGGAGAAGCAACAAGTCAAAACGCGGTTCAAGCCATGAAGCGGGGACGGGCCTGGCGAGGGTGAGTCCGTTTGCGTCAAATGTTCCAAAGGGCCCGATGGCCAGTGTCTCCCTCGCTTCCTCTGTGAGGGACGCATCAAGCGTGCCAGTTGCATCGAAATAGACACCCTCTTTCACATCAAAACGCACCCATTCGGGTTGCAAATCGGCGCGGGGACCCTCGTTCGCATCAGGGTAGACCGAGACGCTGTGGATGGAGGTCAGGAGCACCAAAACAAGGAGGATGGCAGTGCGTGAACCAAACCTGTCTGCCATGGTTTCGCCTCTCTCCTCGGTGTTTTATCGCTTCGCTTTTGCCGCCATGGTGCGTTCAATTGAACGGCCAAACATGCCGGTCTGCCTTGTCGTGGAAAATTTCCTGCGACCAAACGCCAACGGTGTGCGACCACGACGCCTCGTGCAACGAGCCCGAATAATCGCGATATTCAATGTCCACCACCACAAGGTACTCGTCCCAGACGGTATGACCGACCACCATCATCTCCAACTCATCACCGGCGATGGAGGTGTGGGCCGCCATTTCACGAAGTTCCAGCGCCATGCTGTCCAGAACATCCCCTTCGAGGGTTTGGAATTCGATTTCCAGCACCACATCGGTGATGGCTCGGCTGCCATCGTTGTGCAACTCCGCCATCATCAAATGACCACCCCGTTGCATGTACTGAGTTTCAACGGTCACGGCATCCCGCGGCAACAGCCAGTACCAACCGCTCAAGGTCATGGTGATGAGCAGCAAAAGGACGGCTCCGGCCATCGCCACGCGCGTGGGCGTGATCTCCTTCGAGAGCGTGCTCAGCAATTTCGCTGCCTCTTGAGCCGCTTCCCAAGCTTCCAAATCTTCGCCTTCGAGCGGGCTGCCCCCCTGACGCAACTCGGCTTCTGTTGGCGTTGTCATGGCGGTCACCCGAAGAGCATGGCCAACCCACTGGCGATGGCGGAACTGATGGGGTCAACCACCATGATGTGACGGGTCTCAACAAATTCTCCCGTGAGCGAACCGATCAGCGAAAGGTCGGTGACGATGCCGTTCACGCCCATGGAGGATGCCGTCGGGACGATGCCCGTGAACTGAGCGTCGAGCAGGACTCCCCGGCCTTCGAATTTGAAATCACCAAAGAGAGGGACCTCGTATCCGGGCTCAATGAAAATTTGAGCGCTGGCCACCAAACGCCCGTCGGTGATGTCGTCGATGACGATGAGCGGGTACTGGCCAGGCCCGGAGTAGATGTGAATCGTCGCCCCTTTGAGGTTCTGCCCCACAACCTCCACGCGGTCCATCGTGACGCCCGGTGCCGCCGGCAGGTCAGTTTGCCGGACGTAGACCCGCTTCACACCGGAACCGGAGGAGTCAACGCGCATGCCGAAGTCGTCGGTCAACTCCAACACGAATCGGGTGGGAAGGTCCTCTGCCAACATCAACACGTCTCCCTTGGCGTCAATGGCCCGACCACTGGCTTCGAGGTAGAGATCCATGTCGTCGGTGTTCGAAGCGTAATCGAGCGTTCGCATGCCTTGGAACGCTGTTTGTTTCTTGATGTCAAATCGCGTGTCGGGCTCCGTCGCAAGGTGCATTTCTCCGGGCAGGTCCCTCATGTAGGCGGTGGAGGGCCACCAGAACCCGTCGACGTAACGGAGTTGTTGAAGCATCAGAGCGTCGGCCGAATGGCCGTTGACGCGGTGAACTTCAGGAACCACCAAATCCAACACGAGGATGTCCCCAATGACCGCAGAGACGTCCGTCGATTGGGGAATCCCCACGACGAGCGCCTCAACACGTGTCAGGGCTTGATGGTCGATGAGAATGGCATGAGCGGCCTTGAGGCGCACGCCTGCATCGTAGTGCATGTCGACCGAAACACGCGGGACGGTCAGGTTTTCTTGGGTGGAGAAGAGGGCATTCACCTCCACATTTCGAGGCATTGAAGTGTCCAAACCGTCGATGAAGAGTTCAACGTCTTGGCCATCAAGCCCGTTGGCCACCACCGTGAGTTGAGGGTACTTGGGCTGCCATTGGGACATGCGGAGGTCAATCTCGTAGGTCGGCACACCTGCAAGCATGCGGAAGTCGTAAACGAGTTCGATTTCGCCCGCAGGAAGCGAAGGGAGCCAAGACCGCAGGTGCCACGACCGCCGGTCATCCAGCGTGAGGCCTTGCTCTTCGAGCAACGACATGTTCACGCCGCTCATTTCGCCGGGGAACACGCGCCCGTCCTCCAGCGCCATGACGAGGGCGTCGGCGGCCGTGATGTTGATGGCCAACAAGACCGACATCGCTTGATCGCGTTCGCTTTCGTCAATCCGTCCGTCTTCGAGGATGGTGGCCATGATTTCACGGCTTGAGAGCGTAAAAGTGGGCATGCGGGAGAGGTTGGCCTCAACCAAGGTCTGTTCGAGCGCCTCCATGCCCAAACCGTGCATCCACGGTGGTTCGGTTTCCAAGTTCGAGCCTTTCTTCAGGTCAACGGTCATATTGAAGGCTTCACCGGTGAACAACTCCAAGCCGATGTTCATGTCTTCGCTCTCTCCGATTTCACCACCGACGTCCACCGAAAGGGCGTGAACGAAGTCGTTGACGACTTGGCCAAAGTCCACGATATCACCGAGGAAGAAGGACAGGGCTTCAATGCCCTCCTCTTCTCCAAATGTCGGAAGTTCCAAGCCCTCCGAGTCCACGTCCGAGGGCAACGTCATCGAGATGTTGGCAGGAAGGGGGTCGAAATACACGGCACCGTTCAGTCCCAAGAAGGGGTCGGCGTGGTTCGATTGGTCCTCAAACGAAACGCTGAACGGCGAAGATGTGGCGCGGACCAGTTCCACCAACGAATTGCCTTCCGGGCCCGTTGACCCCGGAACGAGGGGGCTCAAGCGTTGAATGGAAGTGATGTCCGAAAGTTGGACACTCAAACTCGCCTCGGCGGTGTCTTCGTTGACCCAGAAACGCATGTGGTCCCCGTCCATCGTCAGCGGTGTGGTGGCGTTGGTCATCTGAAGTTGGATGGCGTCCATCGGTGAATCGGCGACGTAGCCGACGGTGTCGCCAAGCACCAGCGTGAACGAGGCGGGGAGGCCGGTCAACCGTATGGCGTTGCGTTGGTCACCCGATTGACCGCCGTACGTGATGGTCCCAATGGGCTCGCTTGCTTCGTATCGCAGGGCGTCAGCTTGCTGGATGATGTTGAAGGCACCCGGGCGGTTGGAAACCGTGGTGGACTGCTTGACAGCGGTGGACAAATCGCCGTCATCGTGGCGGATGTGGCCAATGAGCAAGGAGCCCGCAGCCTCACCGTTGAGTTGCATGTCTCGGAGTTCGTTGACCGGGTCGAAGTCATGACGGACGTGGCTGATCCCACCGATGCGCATGCTCATCGCGACAGGAACCAGCGGGTCCACAGGACCCAACCGGCCGTCAACCACCCTGATGTTCGTGTCTTCCGAAAGCAAGATGTGGTCCATTTCTGGCAGCCAAGGCTGAGGGCTGCTGGCCAAGGCAAAGACGAGGTGTTCAATTTGCATGGTTGTCCTTGCTCCCGATGGAAGACTTTTCTTCACTTGGTTGAAACATTGAATGTCAATTTCGCCCCCCGTTGAGCCGGCCGTGCCGACCACGGCCGTGGGCAATCCGTTGAGGATGGTGCCGATGTCGAGAACGACTTCGATGATGGTCAGCAGAGCGTTGTCGAGAAGCTGGGCGATGGTGTTGAGGTTCGGGTTGTCGTAGTTGATGCGACTGATGCCCGTTGAAGAGATTTGGAAACTTCCCTGAATCACAATGACCCGTGGGAGGTTCTCCATCTCCACCAGCATGGATGAGGTGTCGCCCTCGTACCCCATTCGTTTGAAGGTGGAGACGTAGGTGAAGGTGTCAATGGATTCGGTTCCGGCGATCAGAAACAGGGTGTTTGGCGGTTGTGCTGGGTTCACCGGCAACGTCGGGTCGTTCACGTTCTGCGTGCCGTCGCCTGAGAAGTTCTTGATGGCGATGATGAGCGAGAGGCGTTCGGGAATCTCACCGGGAAGGTTGGCTGAGCCGGGTGCTTCCCCGATGGTGGTGAAGATGGCAGCGATTTCATCGTCGTGCAGCGTCCCCGAAGGCAATCCACGAATCCAAAGCCGAGAATCCGTGATGTTGCCGAAGGGGCTCTCTCCCTCAGGAACGTTCGACCGGTCCTCGTAATAGTGGATGTAGACGTCGGTCCCCACATCGGAAAAAATCTCGACGGTGTCGAAGGTGTTCTCGCCGTAGTTGTCGTTGCGCAGCGTCAGGTCAATCTCGCTTGGAATGAGCGTGCTCCCCTCTTCGGGGTGAAAACCAACGTCGAGGTAAGCCAATTCGAGCACAGGAATGGAGTTGTCACTGCGAACCTCCCCGAAATGAACGTACCCGACCCCGATACCGATGCCGCATTTGTGGTCCCGACTTTCTTCGCCCCAATCGGTTTGCGGATTGTAGTTGAAGGTCTCGCTGCAATCGGTTTGAAGGCTCCCCCCCGCAGCGTTCGGATTGGAAAGGCGGACAGCATAAGGCGCCGTGATACCCGTCAACGCCAAGTCGGTTGAGTTGACCTGCCCCCCAAGCAGGGCCAAGGCCAATTGCGCTGCTGAGTTGAACGTGCCCGCAAGGTCAAACGAAATACGCTCGATGCCAACGCCCAACGTCACATCGGCTGGAGGTTGAGTGAATCGTGTGTCGATGACGACTGCGTACGATTCCGAATTCGAAAGGGTGATGTCGAAGGCAAGCCCCTTCATCAACGACACCTCAAGGTGTTCCAATTCGTCCCAGAGTGGGTCGCTGAGGTTCAACGCGTTCACGGCCCATTGGAAGGTTGGTCGGACCCACAGTTCAGTGGGGGTTGGAATCAAACCGCCACCCAGTTCAATGCCCCAACCTTCGCCTTGTGTGGTGAGACCAGCAAGCGTAAGGGCCACCGAGAGGTCATCGTCACCGTCGCCGTCGATGTCGATATAGTTCTCAAAGAGAACGAGGTTCGTACCGACCAGCAATTCGCCGGTGAACGTGCCTGAATCCCACGACTCGTACGAGGGGCCGTTGTTTCGGGCGGAGAAATTCACGTAGACCGCGTAGGTGTTGACGCCGATGCCAAGGAGGTTGTCAAGACCCAAACTTTCCGTTGAAAACAAGGTTTCCCAGAGGTTGAACGGCCAACCTTCGGGCTGAGTGGAGACGTCAATAAGGAACTCGTAAGGCCGCGGGTGATCGGTTTCAAGCGGGGTTGTGTCCCTCAATTCCACCTGGTCAAGGTAACTCTCGGCGTCCGCAAGCGCATCACCGGGACGAACCTCTCGCTTGGAGGCGTCCAGCAAGGCAAACGAGGACTGGGCCCCCTGAAGAGCCACCAAGGATTCGCTCTCTTGGGCTCGGTCGGCAAGGGTGGCGGCAAAGGCTTCCAGCACACCAAAGTCGTCCGTGGCCACGGCCACGTTTCCCGAGACGGGTTGCATCATCGAAAGCAGCATCACCGAGACGAGCATGACGGCGAGGCGAGCGCGTCGGCGAGGCTGAGCCACGCCCGAGCGAACGACGCGTAGCGCGGCCTCATCCATGCTTGACTCTCGCGGCTCCTCCTTTGAGAAGCATTCGCTGCCTTGCGCCGACAAACGCCCTCTTTGAACGGCGGTCAGAAGGTGGTGACGGTTTGGTCTGCATCGCACCCGGGGCAACCAACCACGGCGCGTGTCAAACCTGCAGGGACATCAACCTCGAACACGGCGGCGCACGCCGAACACGTGTGGCGAACGAGGGTCGGAGCAGGAGCAGGTGGGGGGGCAGGACTTGAGGGTGCAGTCGGCAGGGCCACCGGAGGCGGCGAGGGGGTGGACGACGGGGCAGTGGCCAACGTTGCGCCAGCAGGGGGTGCAGACTCGGTCATTTCG
>JAURDW010000012.1 GCA_030827745.1 Candidatus Poseidonia sp. | reverse complement strand
AGACTCGACCGCCGAGCAAATCGTTGATGCGCTCGCAGGCAACCGTGTCTACGAAAAAGCGGTCATCGCCATCAACAAAATCGATATCGCCACCGAACACGACATCGCCCGTGCCCGCTCTGCGCTGCCCGAAGAATGGCCCGTGATGAACATCTCCGCCTTCAAGGACATCGGCCTGGACGAACTCAAGGATTTCATCTACAACAACCTCGGGTTCATGCGGGTCTACCTCAAACCCCAAGGTCAGGAGGCGGACATGGAAGAGCCCCTCATCGTCAAGGACGACTCCACGGTGGAGAACATCTGCGTGAAGTTGCACCGAGATTTCGTGAGGAAGTTCCGCTTTGCCCGTGTGCGCGGGCCGAGTGCAAAGTTCGACGACCAGCGGGTGGGGCTTGACCACCAACTGAAAGACGGGGACGTGCTGACCATCGTCGTCAAGCGTTGATGATGTCCGGACGACATGGCGTCCGAACCACAAGCACCCAAACAATCCTCAAGCAGGGGCGTTGAGCGCCCGACCGGTCTCTTCGGCGCCGATGCAAAGCGCGGCCAAAATCACGAAGGTCTCCAGCACCGCAGCGATGTAGAAGATGGTCTGGTAGTTGTAGCGCTCAGCAAAAATCGGCGCCAACTGATAGCCAATGATGGCGGAGAGGTTCATCATCGCCATGTAACCGGTGAATTGCGTCCCACCGACTTCCGCCCAGGTCACCCGCATCATCAGCGAATAAGCACAGATGGAGACGATGGCCCAGAGGAAGGTGTGAACCATCCAAACGAGCATCATGAACCAGCCTTCGCTCCACAGGTGGTCGAACGTGCCCCAAACCAGCGTGGTCAACGAGGCGCTTAAAGCGGCAAACATCAGCGAGGATTTCCCTCCAAACCGACGCCCCAGTTCACCTCCCGCCATGGCCCCGAGCATGGTGACAATGAGAATGATACCACCCTTGGTGGCGTTGAACTCTTCTTGGGTCCAGCCCAATTCTTGAAGGAAGAGCAGCGGGAGAATCGGGATGAGAATGAACGCCAATGAAATCACCAAGCTGACAGCAATACCAAGTTGGGCCGATCGAACCGAAAAGGCCGTCTTGATGTTGCGCAAGATGATCGCAAAATCCCGTGCCTCTTGACCGCCGTCGCCGCCAGCGTCCGCAGCGCCGTCCTCGTCAACCTCCATCTTCTCGCCCTCGTCCCACGGGAAGCGCTTCTCACCGGGGCGCTCCCGCATGAACAAGGGCACCATCATGATGACCACCAGAATGGGAATTTGAATGAGGAAGGCGCCCTTGATGCCGACGATGCCGATGATGGTCCCAAGGCCAGCACCACCAATGACACCGCCCAATGACTTCGCCGTGAACATGTAGCTGTTGACGCGTTCAAATTCGTGTGACTGGAGGACGTCAACCGCCAGCGCATCGGTGGACACGTCTTGCAGCGCCGTGAACACGTTGTACACAAAGAACAAGGCCCCCAAGAGCGAGATGTTGTTGGTCAAGTCGGGCACCAGCAACATGGTGACGAGCAGAGCGATCATCCCGGTCTGGGCGATGAGAATCCAAGGTCGCCGTCGTCCCAATTCGGGGATTTGGAAGCGGTCGATGACGGGCCCCCAGAGGAACTTGAACGACCACGGTAGGGTGCCCAGCGTCAGAAGGTAGGCCAAGTCACCGGCGTCGGCGCCCTCTGCAGCAAGGAAGGTCACCATCGTAACGGTGATGAAGCCCCAAGGGACACCTTGAGCGACATAAAGCGCAGAGAGGGTCACGACGCGGGCCCGATAGCTGTCCACGAGCGTCTCGCCATCGGAAGTTGACTCCCCGCCAACGACCTCCGTTTCGGGCTCACCAAAGTCCAAATCAAGATGGAAGCGGTCTCGCTGTTTGGTTGAAACGTACCCAACGAGGAAAACGACCGGAAAAATCCAGCCGACAAAGAGCACCAGCGGCAACGAGCCGTCACCCACCGAGAGCGAGGTGAGTTCTTCCCCGTTCTCGTCAAGGACGGTGAAATCCAACACGAGCAGGCTGACCATCGTGGCGACTTCTTCGCCTTCGTCGTCGTGGGAACACAACGGTCCGCTGAAGGCATCGGCGTCCACTTGAACGGTCAAATCGTAAGCGCCCAAGGCGGCGTCGCCGAAGGCCAATTGCGCTTCAATTTCCTCGACCGTCAGCCCCTGAATCGTGCCGGAGAGCAACGAGGCGTTGTGCCAGGTCAAGTTCACCTCATGGGACCCGGGGTTCTCGCCCGAGCCCGAAAGGGACCACTCACCCTTGCTGGTGGTGGCCGAAATCGTATCGGGTTGGTCGGCTTCGCCGCCGGTGCAAATCGGTCCACCGGACGTTTCGTCCTCGCCGTAACTGAGCGAAAAGAGGACGCCGACCACGTTTCCACCAGCGGCCTTGATGGCGTCGGCGACCGTGCCTGAATCAACCGACCATTCCACCGACTGGCCGTCCTCGTAATTGGCAGATTTGCCTTCAACCTCGATGCTGGTGAGTGTGGAAGCGACCGTGTAGGTTTCACCACTGCCTGCCTCGCCACCGGTTGCCTCATCGCCACCTCCGGTGCCCAAACATCCTGAGAGCGAGGCCGTGACGACCAGCATCAACACGAAGTGGGCCGGTCGCATGGGCCGAGGTCCCCTCGGATTGCCTTCAACGTTGTTGGAGGGTGCTGATGGAGCACGGTCAATCCCAAATGCCCATGTCCATCCTCGCATCTTCGCTCGCATGGACCTTCGGGTCCCAACGTGGCGTCCAGACCAAATTGATGTGAACCGAGGAAAGACCGTTGGTTTGCAAGGCCGCACGGTGGGCCGCCGCCATGATTTCAGGTGCCGCAGGACAGCCGGGTGAGGTGAGGGTCAGGTCAACTTCAGCGTGGAGGCCCTCGTCCTTTTCTTCAAAGCGAACATCGTAAACGAGGCCAAGTTCCACAATGGACAATTCCAATTCGGGGTCCTCAACCTCATCGAGGCATTTCATCACGTCGTCTTTGGTCGTCATGCGTCTCACTCCGTTTGCTGGCGTAGCTCCTTCATCACCTTGTCGTACATGTTGCGAAAACCGTTGGAGCGGCTTGCCGTCAAGGAATTCAGCAAGCCCATTTCCTCTGCGAAATCGGGCGGAATGAGCAAGGCTTGCGCAGGGGCGAGGCCTTGAATGGCGATGCTGAGCACGCCCATCAGCCCCTGAACGAGTTTGGCGTCGGCTGCACCAAGGAATTCAATGCGACCTTCGGAAACACCGACTTTGACATGGGCTTCGGATTGACACCCGCGAACACGGGTGCTGTCTGTCCAAGCGTCACGAGGCAGTTCAAGCACTTCCTCGGCGAGTTCAAACAACATCTCGATGCGTTCCCGCTTGTCCTCGACCTCTTGGAATTCCTCAACCAGTTCACGAAGGGCTTCAGGATAGAACGTCATGCAAATTTCTCCACAATCTCCTTGAGTTCAGCGACCAAACCTTCGGCTTCTTCTCGGGTGTTGTAGACATAAAACGAGGCTCGCACCGTACCCGTGATGCCGAGTCGGTGAAGCAAAGGTTGCGCACAATGGTGCCCCGTTCGGACAGCGTAGCCTCGGGCGTCGAGCAGGTGGGCCATGTCCTCGCTGTTGATGGTGGGGTGAAGGAAGGACACGACGGCGGCATCGTCGTCGTCATGGCGACCGTAGACCGCCATGCCGAGCTTGCGCAGTTCGCCTGCCACCCACCGGGCGATGCCAACCATGCGTTCATGCTCCGCATCGAGGTCAAAGGACTCCATCCAGTCCAAGGCAGCCGACCAACCGATGGCTTCGGCAATGCGAGGCGTCCCCGCCTCGAATTTGTGCTCGTTGGTTTGGTAGGTCGAACCTTCAATGCTGACGGTTTCAATCATGTCGCCTCCTCCCATGAAAGGCTGCATTTGCTCAAAAGCATCGGGCTGAACAAGCAGGGCGCCGATCCCGGTTGGACCGCACATTTTGTGGGCGGAGAAGGCCATGAAATCGGCGCCAAAGGCTTCGAAATCCACCGTCGCGTGGGGCACGCCCTGAGCCGCATCGATGAGCACCTTCGCACCTGCTGCATGGGATTGGGCAATGATGTCCTCCAGCGGGTTGCGAACACCAAGGACGTTGGACGTGTGCACCACACAAACCAATTTGGCGCCTTCGAGGGAATGCGTGAAGGCCTCCATGTCAAGGGTGAAATGCTGGGTGACGGGCACATAGCGGATTTCCACCCCGCGTTCTTCAGCAAGCATCTGCCAGGGAACGATGTCGGAGTGGTGTTCCATTTCGGTGAGTACGATGGCGTCACCGGCGCTGAGGTTGGCTCGGCCCCAAGCATGAGCCACGAGGTTGATCGCTTCCGTGGTGCCGCTGGTGATGATGACTTTGGAGGCGTTGAAGCGCTCCTTAAGCTTGGTTCGGCAGGATTCGTAGCCGTCGGTGGCTTCGCCCGCGAGGGTGTGGACGGCGCGATGGACATTGGCGTTGGATTGGGAGTAGTACACGTTCATGGCGTCCAAAACAACCTGCGGCTTCTGGGTGGTTGCTGCATTATCAAGGTACACGAGCGGATAGCCGTTCACCTTCCGTTGGAGTATGGGAAATTGGTCACGAAGCGACATCGGTTCACCTCTTCAGTTCGCATTCGAGGTGAACCGTCAACCGTGTTCGCATTTCGTCAACAAGAGCTTCGTTTTCCAACGTTGAGAAACCGTCCTGCATGAATCCTTCAATCAGCAGGGCGACCGCTGATTCTTCATCCAAGCCTCGGCTCATCAGGTAGTGCAATTGGTTGGGGTCCACCGGTGCGCTGGCGGCCCCGTGGGCGGCGGCGACTTCGTCAGCGAGCACCTCGAGTTCAGGAATGGCCTCAGCCCTCGCTTTTTCCGAGAGCAAGAGGTTCTTGAATACCTGACCGGCATCGCAGTGATTGGCGTTTTCAGCGATGGAGAGAAGACCCGTCGCGATGGCATGGCTTTGGTCATCGCAGGCGGCGTGAACGTGAAGCGACGAATCGGTGTGGGCCACGTCGTGGTGAATTTCCACGTGGTGGTCCACGTGCCGTTGGCCCGCACCGTGGACAGAAATCGCTTGGTTGAGGCGCCCACCGGTGTTGTGGAAGCGGGTTCGGATGTCGCTTTTGCATCGGAAACCTCCGATGGAGAGCCCCGCCAGTTCAAGGAAGGCGTCTCGCTCAACCGCCCAGTCTTCGCAGTGAAGGAGTTTCCCGTTTGAAGAGAGTTCATTGATGAGGCCAAATGCCCCGCGGGTGTTGGGTGCCACGGCCCCGGTGACGTGGAGACCCGTCCAGTCCGCTTCGCCAGAGAGGTGCAGAACAACCGCCGTGTCGTGGTTGAATTCGAGGTGAAGATGGCCTACGGCAACATGCCCTGAGGCCACGGCCTGCAGATGGACAACGCCGGTGCTTCCGTCGGTTTGGACGGTGGTTGCTGAAGAACCCAGTTCGCTCAGAAACACCCTTGCGATGTCGTCGCCGTCAACGATGCGAGGGGCGCCGTCGACAAGCGCAGCACCGCCTTCGATCAGGGAGAACCGAACGGGGGTGGCGTCCGGAACGGACTCCACCGAGGAGGGATGAATGCGTGCCCATGGAGTGTATCGCCACAGATGAAGAGCACGGGAGGGAACGGCCAGGTCGGCATACTTCATCCGATGGAACCCTCCATTTCCAATTCAAGCAACTTGTTGAGTTCCACGGCGTATTCCATCGGCAGTTCTCGGGTGAAAGGCTCAAAGAAACCGTTGACGATGAGGCCCATCGCTTCTTCTTCGGAGAAACCTCGGCTCATGAGGTAAAAGAGTTGGTCGCCCGATACCTTGGAGACGCTGGCTTCGTGTTCCAGGTCGGCCGTTGAGTTCCCAACTTCCATGGTGGGGTAGGTGTCGGAGCGTGAGTCGCTGTCGAGCATGAGGGCGTCACAGACGATTTTTGAGCGGCATCCGTGGGCTTTTGGCGTCACTTGGAGCATCCCCCGGTACGAGGAGCGCCCGCCGTTCTTCGAGATGGATTTCGAGAGGATGTTGGAGGTGGTGTTGGGTGCGAGGTGGTGAACCTTCGCCCCGGCGTCTTGATGTTGTCCTTGCCCGGCATAGGCCACCGAGATGATTTCCGCATGGGCGCCCTCGCCTTTGAGCAGGACAGCCGGGTACTTCATGGTCAATTTTGAGCCAATGTTGCCGTCCACCCATTCCACCGTGGCTCCTTCGTGGGCCACACCTCGCTTGGTGACAAGGTTGTAGACGTTGGCCGACCAGTTCTGGATGGTGGAGTACCGAATCTTGGCGTCTTTCATAGCGATGAGTTCCACGACGGCAGAGTGAAGCGAATCGGTGGAATACGTCGGTGCGGTGCAGCCTTCGACGTAGTGAATGCTGCTGCCTTCATCAGCGATGATGAGGGTGCGTTCAAACTGGCCCATGTTCTTGGCGTTGATGCGGAAGTAGGCTTGGACCGGCATTTCGACATGGACGCCTTTGGGCACGTAGATGAAGGAACCTCCCGACCAAACCGCCGTGTTGAGAGCGGAGAATTTGTTGTCCGAATGCGGGACGACCGTGCCGAAATACTTCTTCACAAGTTCAGGGTGTTCTCTCAAACCGCTGTCCATGTCCAAGAAAAGAACACCTTGCGCCTCAAGGTCCTCCCGGATGGAGTGGTACACCGCTTCGGATTCGTACTGCGCCGTCACGCCGCCGAGCCACTTTTGTTCAGCTTCTGGAATGCCAAGTCGGTCAAAGGTGTTCTTGATGTCTTCAGGAACGTCGTCCCAATCGCGCTCGGTGGCGTTGGAGGAGCGAAGGAAGTAGGTCACGTTGTCGAAGTCGATGCCGTTCAATTGGCCGCAGTTGCCCCAATCGGGCATCTCACGTTCGATGAAATGATGGTAGGCCTTGACACGGATTTCGGTCATCCAATCGGGCTCGTTCTTGAGCTCGGAGATGTCCCGCACCACTTGTTCGGAGAGGCCCTTATCAAATCGGATGGTGGCGTTTTCGGGGTCGTGAAACCCGAATTGATAGTCGCCAACTGCTTCCCGTGCATCGTCGCTCATGTTCAGGCCTCCTTGGGGGCATCGAGCCATTCGTAGCCTTCGCTTTCGAGTTTCAGGGCCAACTCGGGACCTCCCGATTGGACGATGGCTCCATCGATCATCACGTGAACGAAATGCGGCTTGACGTGGTCGAGCAGGCGCTGGTAGTGGGTGATGATGAGGCATCCAGCGTTGGGCGCCACCGTGTTGATGCCTTTGGAGACGATGCGCAACGCATCGATGTCAAGCCCGGAGTCGGTTTCGTCAAGGAGAGCGAGGTGGGGCTTGAGCAGCAACATCTGGAGGATTTCCAGTCGTTTCTTCTCGCCCCCGCTAAAGCCGTCGTTGACGTATCGGTTCAAGACGGATTTTTGCATTTCGAGGCTCGCCATGGCTTCGTTAACTTCCTTGCGGAACTCGCGGCCTTTGACTTCCTCCTCGCGCACGGCTTGAACCGACTTTTTGAGAAAGGTACCCACCTTTACCCCTGGGATGACAGCGGGGTATTGAAAGGAAAGGAACATGCCGGCACGCGCCCGCTCAAAGACATCCATCTCCTCGAGGTTCGTGCCCATGTAGTGGATGTTGCCCTGGGTGATTTCGTAGGCTGGGTGGCCCATGATAACGCTCGCCAGGGTGGATTTGCCCGCACCGTTGCGGCCCATAATGACGTGAATTTCACCTCGGTTCACCAGCAGATCCATGCCGTTGAGAATCGGGGTGCCGTCAACGCTCACGTGGAGGTTCTCAACGCGCAGAATCTCTTCGCTCATGGTCATCCCTAATCCGTCGTCTCGTCCCTCCTTTATCAAGGGATGTAGTAGCGTGGGAGGCCAGCGATATCGTGACCCCCATGTCCCGTTTGGTACGAGGGTTGAAGGCGACCATGCCCAGCCAGCACCATGGACGATGATTTGGTGGCCAAGTACGCAGCTGAAGCCAAAGCAGCCATGGACGCTGAAGCCGCTCGCAGAATCGCCGAAACCGCCAACGTCGAAGAGGACCACCGCTTGCGAAACATGGCGTTGCGTGACCTTGTGGGTTCAGAGCATTTCGTTCCTGCGCTCGTGGCTCGACTCGGTGCGGTCCGGGCCGCCCTTGACGGCCACGGTGGAGGCATCGCCGTGACCTCGGCCCATCAAACGGAGGCAGGGCTTGACATGGTGCTGGACTTGACCGGAGCTTGCCTTTCATGCGGTGCCGCTCCGGGGACCCTCGAGGGCGTGAAAACCGACCTTGAGGCAGATGAGGAAATTCTTCGCATCCGCTTCTCTTCGGCACTCTTGGAAACCTTTGACGAGTTGGGCCGAGAGTTCATTCTCGCTCACGGCAACGTGGAGTTCGTCGACCCAGCCAGCCCTTAAGCGCCAAGTTTCAGCGAGCCTTTGAAATCAAAACAGCAGGAGGCAAGCGTATGACCGCATGGAAGAAAGGCGTTCGACCGGACCCACAACCTTGCCGAGAACAGGATGTCGGCCGCTTTGAGGTCACCCAGCGAGACGGGCAAGCCCGCCTCGGGCGGTTGCACACCAAGCACGGCGTGCTGGAGACGCCGGCTCTGCTCCCCGTGGTCAACCCAAACATCCGCACCATTGAGCCAAGGGTGATGTGGGACACCTACGGAATACAAGCCCTCATCACGAATTCCTACATCATCTGGAAACACGAAGCCTTGCGCAACGCAGCCACCGCCGACGGGGTTCACGCCCTGCTCGATTATCCTGGCGTGATCATGACGGATTCGGGAACCTTCCAGTCCTATGTCTACGGAGATGTGGAAGTTGGAATTGACGAAATCGTTCGCTTCCAGCGGTCCATCGGGGTCGACATTGCCACGATGCTCGACGTGTTTACGCGACCCGACATGAGCGAGGAAGAAGTGGATGCAGCTGTCAGGGAGACCGCCCAACGGGCAGAACAAAGCCTCCTTGCTTCGGAGGACACGATGCTCAACGGGCCAATTCAAGGCGGCCTGTTTCGTCATCTCCGTCACATCTCCGCCCGCTTGATGGGCACTCATCCGTTCGCCGTGCATCCCATCGGAGGCATCGTGCCGGTCATGGAACAGCAGCGGTACAAGGACTACGCCAAGATCATGATGGCCACTGTTCCTCTTTTGCCCGCTGACCGACCCGTCCACATGTTTGGATGCGGCCATCCCATGCTCTTCCCCATGTCCATCGCCTTGGGAGCCGACCTCTTTGATTCGGCGGCGTATGCCTTGTTTGCCCGAGACGGCCGCTTGTTGACTCCGTGGGGAACTGAACGTATCGCCGAATTGGTGGACTGGCCGTTGTTGATGCCCTGCGTTGCTTCGCTCACCCCAGAAGACGTGCGCGCACTTCCTTCAGAAGAAAAGGAGCGAACCCTCGCCCATTACAATTTGGAGGTCACCTTGGCTGAACTTGCACGGTGCAAGCAGGCCGTAAGGGACGGCACCATTTGGCAACTTGCAGAACAGCGAAGCCACCAGCACCCCGCCCTTCGTGAAGCCTTTCTGTGGCTGACCACATCGCCCTCCGTTGACCGAAACCTGCGCCCTGAGCGCTTTTACACCGACCGCGATGCTGCTCGGGACACAGGCAGCGACCAAGGAATGTGGGAAGACGCTTGGGATTGGGTCGTGTGGAGTCAACAAACACCGCGCAGCGGTGGCGTTCAATGGGGAGGCGACGACACCTTTGTTCGCCCACACATCGTCAAGGCCCGACGCATGCTGCACACGCGATGGGAACCGCAGCAAAACACCGAGGCCGTTGTGGTGTTCCACGGCATTCGCGGCCCGTACCGCGAACGGTTAGGCGACGTTTTGGAATGGTTGGCCCACACGTGCCCGCACGTCCAGCCGCTTATCCTCTCTCCGCTCGGCCTTGTCCCCGCTGCCCTTGAGGACCTCAACCCCTTTGCCCACCTCGACGCTCCCCAATGGGTTCTGCGTCACGAGCCCGAGCCCGCCTGGATGGCCTCGGAACTCATGCGGCTCGGACTCACTGGACAACCGGTCTCGACCGTTGACGTGAACGGACCGGGGCTGAAACAGCGGCTTTCAGAGGCTCTGTTGGCGGCCGACCAGGAAGCCGATGTCCACCGAGGCTTGTCGGGTGAACATCAAACCCAAGCCCGACACGCACTCCGCGTTGAGCAAGTCGTCGCCAAGCAGATGGTGCTGTTGAACACCTCCCGAAACGTGGCGGCTTCGATCGCCAGCGAATGCACCTTTGTGACCAACCGCGAAGGCCGCGTCAAAAACGTCAACAACGCCGATGGCCTCCATTTGTTCAGCCCTCGATTGCGTGACGGCGGCATGTCCTTGGCCAACGGTGGCGCTACCGCTCTGCTCAAGGCTCGAACCGAAGCCGTTCCCTCAACCGTTTCAGCCGCCGAATGGCGGGGCCATGCGCACAGCGGACCCGCCGTTGTGGTCGTGGACACCGACGCCGAACCCTTCGTTCGAAAAGGCCGGAACGTCTTCCACGGCTTTGTCATCGGCTGCGACCCGTGGTTGTCGCCCGGTGAAGCGTGCCTCATCGTCAACCAAAACAACACCCTGCTCGGCCACGGCATCGCACAATGCACGGCTGATGAAATGAGAACGTTCACCAAAGGCATCGCCGTGAAGACCCGCGGTGGTTTGGAAGGTTAGAACGAACGAACAAAGCCTTCATGGGTTGCCGTTGACGACCGTTCCTCGTGAGCCCAATGGAGGATGAACGCATCATCCACACCAAAGGGCTGACCAAGGCCTACGGTCCCCATGTGGCCTTGGACAACCTGAACATCAGCATCCCCAGAGGCGCCACCGGTCTGTTGGGGCAAAACGGGGCTGGAAAGTCCACGTTCCTGAAGACCGTCCTCGGATTGATTCAAGCCACGTCGGGCGAGGGCACGGTGCTCGGCTACGATATCCGGCACCAGGGCGTGGAAATTCGGCAGCGCATCGGCTACATGCCCGAATACGACGCCCTCAATCCAGACATGGACGCCATTCATCAAGTCCGATATTCTGGCGAACTTCTCGGCATGAACCCGGTGGTGGCGATGAATCGCGCCCACGAAGCGCTCCAGTTCGTGGGCATTGGCGAGCAACGCTACCGGGAAATCAGCAGTTTCTCCACCGGCATGAAGCAGGCAACGAAACTGGCATGCGCCATCATCCATGACCCCGACTTGGTCATCGCGGATGAACCCTCCAACGGGTTGGACACCAAAGCCCGAGAATTCATGATATCGACGCTCAACACCATGGTCAACGACGGCCAGCGCTCGGTCTTGATGGCGAGCCACCTGATGGACGATGTTGAACGGGTTTGCGAGAACATCATCCTGCTGCACAAAGGCAAACTCGCCGCTCAAGGAAAAATCGAAGACCTCAAGGCCATTGACCGGGAAATCGAAATCCACGTGTGGGGCGGTGCTACACCGCTTGAGGAGCGTCTCCTCAGCCAAGGCTTCCGCGTCCGTCGCGAGGGAAGGGTGATGCGAATCGCTCACACGCAAGATGACACAACGACCCAAATTTTGCGGGCTGCCGCAGATGTGGGCGCACAAATTCGGCGGATGCACGAATACGAAGCCTCCCTCGAAGACCTCTTTTTGGCCATCATGGACAACCTCGGTTACGCCGTCAAGTCCAGCGAAGACCTCCTTCGCTCCCCCCTTGAAGCCAAGCGCGTGGATGCCCCCGAATCCTTGGGAGGTGGGTCTTCGTGAGGGAGGAGGTGGCCTTGCAACCGGAAGCGCCCGTGACCGGCCAGGGTCGCATGGATGTGGCATGGGGTGCCAACACGGGGGATGAAACCGATCAGGAATTGTCGCAAGCCAACACCGCCCAAGGCGGCGAGATCTTCGAACAGCATTACACTCCGTGGCGAGGGACGCTCAACCCGAGATGGATGCGAAATTGGGCCATTCTGCGTCACCACCTCCTCGGCATCTTCCGCAAAGGGCACCGACCATGGACGATGCCAACACGGATTTTCATCCTCATCGCCTTCCTCGCTTCGCTCTCGGATGCCGGCATGACCTTGCTCTCTGGTTTGGTCGGCAGTTCCGAGTTTCACGGGCTCTTTGGCGTGAGCAGGGACAACCTGTACGGCCATGTCTTGGGCTTCTTCCCGCGCAACGTTCTCTACTACCCCATCATCGCCGCCTTGCTGGTCGGCAGCGTCATCTCGGAAGACCGCGAACACGGCACTTCTGCCCTGTACTTTTCTCGCCCGGTCTCCCGCTTCGATTACGTCAGCATGAAATTCGTTTCCGTGGCGCTGATTCAAGCGATGGTCGTGCTCGGCTCGTACCTGCTCTACTTTCTCGCCGAGGTCGTTGCCTACGGACGTGGATGGGCGTGGATGGTCGATGTCTTTCCGATGTTCCTCGCCGGCATCTTGGCTGGCTTGCTGCTCATCTTCACCTACACGAGCATTGGGTTGAGCCTCTCGAGCGTCTCAACCGGCCGCTTCTTCCCGGGCATCGGCCTCTTGGCCATCGTTTTCGGCACCAAAACTCTCGCCAGCATCGTCAAGAATTTGTTTGAGCGCGAAATTCTGTACCTTGTCTCCCCCTACGATTGCGTGGCTCACGTCGGCCAAGCGGTGATCGGGACACAAACCACGTACGACCAGTATTCGTGGACGTACTCGCTGCTCGCTTTGGTCGCCATGAACGCTCTGGCCCTCTATGTCCTCGCTACGAGGGTCGCCTCCATGGAGGTGACGCGAGAATGATTCCCGACATCACACAGCAAGGAAAACCTGCGCAAACCGCCCCCCAGCCTTCGGTGCCCAACGCCCCTGTGGTGTATTTTCAAGGCGTCTCAAAATCCTACGGCCGCATCCATGCACTCAGCAACATCACGCTTGGATTAACAGGCGGTGTGACCGGCATCTTGGGCATGAACGGGGCAGGGAAATCAACGTTGTTCAAACTCTTGATGGGCAAACTGCGTCCTTCTGCTGGTGAGGTCAAACTCTTCGGTACAAACCCGTGGAAGAACCCGGCACCCTACGCCAAAGTGGGCTTCGTCCCCGAACACGAGAAAATGCACGACTGGATGACGGCCCTTGATTTTGTAAGCACGTTTGCGCGACTTCACGGGATGACCCGCCAAGAAGCCGAGCGAGAGGCCATGCGGGTGCTTGATTTCGTCGGCTTGGCCGATGTCGCCCACAAGGAAATCGGCCGGTTTTCCAAAGGCATGCGGCAACGCACGAAGATTGCCCATGCCTTGGTCAACGACCCCGAACTCATCATCCTTGACGAACCCCTGCAGGGCTGCGACCCGTTGGCTCGAACCACCATCATGAACGTCATTCGCGAACTTGGCAAATTGGGCCGAACGGTGTTGGTGAGCAGCCACATTTTGAACGAGATTGAGCGAATCACGGAACAAATTGTCATCCTTCATCACGGCAAATTGGTGGCGTTAGGCAACCTCCACGCGATTCGGGAGCGTTTGGATCAAATTCCCCACACCATCCGTATCGTCGGGGAAGACGCTCGGAACATGGCCAAAGACATCCTTGACCACCCCGCCGTGTTTGGCCTTCGTTTTCCAAACGAAACTGAATTGCTGATTCAAACCTACCATTTCGGGGAGCTTCATGCTGAACTGCCTCGCCTCATCGTTGAGAACAATCACCGAGTTCACCTCATCGACAACCCTGACGACGATTTGGAGTCCTTGTTGAACTACCTTGCAGGAGGGAGTGCATGAGTCGCACGGACGAGGTTCCAAGCCTGTGGAGCGGTCTTGACCGGAAGGCGATGGCCGTCGCTGAGTTCACCGTCCGTCAACAACGAAAACGGCTGTCGACTTGGGTGGTGCTCTTGGTTGGCATCGCCGCCATGGGTGTTTTGACGATGTTTTACATCGACAGCATGACCCGAGATTACGAGGCCGTTGACAACGACGGCGACAGTTACGATTGGGACATGGACGGCTACCCCAACGGCCAAGAACGCCTTTACGGAACCGACCTTTTGGACGCCGATTCCCACCCTGGACTGCTGAGCCCACCCATCCCTCCGGACGATGCGAGTGTTTGGGTGAACGAGGACGATTTTGACTGGGACGCCCTCAACGAAGGAAGCGTAGGCTACGACGACAACGGCGACTGCAACGTCGAAGAGAGAACGGACTCTCAAAAAGACCGCAACGGGAACGGCATTCCCTGCGACATTCAACTGGACCTCAATCGCTATTCAGGCACGTATCTCATCTCCACGGACGGCAACGTCGACGAGGACCCCGACGACGAGGCCTACGCTTTGGAAGCGATTCACCGCAGCTTCGTGTTGGCCATCGGCAAACTTGGCGTGGTGTTCTTGATCGGAATTTTTGTCCCCCTCTTCATGGCGACCGGCTTGATTCGTCAAGAGATGACGTCGGGAACGATGCATTTCATGCTGGCAAAACCCATCGCCCGAGGGGAGGTGTTTCTCTACCGCATTCTTGGGTTCCTCGCCATCGCGTGGACCTACGTGACCCTCCTCATTGTGCTCTTGGCCATCGTGACGGGACTTGCGGGACCGAGTGAAGGCGTGTTCAGATTCGCTGACCTCGGCGTTTGGCTCTCGGTTTGGCTGGCCGCCCTCCTCGCCGTGATGGTGTACAGCATGTTGTTTTGCATGTTGGGCGTGCTTTGGAAGCACGGCATGGTGCTGGCGCTTCCCATCGCTGCGTGGGAACTCGGCATGATCTTGACCACGCTTGGCGCACCCGACGCCGCCATCCTCCGGTTTTCCGTCATTGGATGGGCGATGAACATCGTGGATGCAGGTGCAGCCTTGGCGTGGTCAGACACCCCGCTGTTGATTCAAATGGGCATGTGGGGCGGGGGGAACGGACCCTTGGAGGGTGCAGAAGCTCTGGACATCTTTGCTTCCACGCCGGGCCTCAACCTCAGCGCCCTTGCCACCGTGGTGATTTCTTCGCTGGTGATGCTTGGCCAAGCCGCTGCGTGCTGGCTTTTGGGCAGCACGTTGTTCAAAGGGAAAGAAATTGAGTGAGGGAAGCGCATGGAAAGCGAAAACCCTCCCATCTTTGAAGGCGATTTTTCGACGATGTGGCGTTTGGGCCTGAGAAAGCCGCTTTGGCATTTAACCTGGGATTGGTGGTGGTGGCTCGTCATGCTCGACGATGATGAACATCCCGCTGGAAAGCAACTGATGGTCCTCTGGTCAACCAAAGACAACGACAGGGTCGAAGTCAGCGGGTTTCCGTGGAAACCCAAGGGCCGACCGGGAACGGACGAGCAAGGAGGAATGGCGATTGACGGCATGGTCTGTGCGTGGTGGTTTGACGGCGAAAGAATGCATGAACCCTACATCAAGCGCACGTGCACCATGGTGGTGATGGATGACCTCCACCCGCATTGGCCGTCCTCGGGCGAAGGCATCGGCGGTGGTGCGGTCGTTCCACTGCTGCCCGACGACCTCTCCATGGGATTAGAGAGCAACAAGCGTTCTTTTTGGATCAATTTGAGAGGGGACAAGTCAGCGATTGAAAACGGTGCACCGGCCACCATGAACCTCACCCTGACACCGTGGAACCCTCCCATGTCGGTGGCGAGGCCTTCAACCGCCACATACGGCGGAGGCATGGGCTACGATATTCTTCGTGTTCACGGCACCCGAGTCGCCGGTGAAATCGACGGGGAGGCCGTCACGGGTACAGCGTATTTCCAAAAGGTGTGCGTGCAAGCACCCTCGCCGCCGTGGTATTGGGGTGTGCTTCACTTTGAGGACGGTTCCTACATGGATTGGTTTGTCCCTCACCTCGCACCGACCGTGTTCGCTCGCGATGCCCGACCCTGGAAAAAGCGCGATATGAACCACATTTCGCTTTCGCAAGGAGGCTTGTTTCACGACGCGAAGCATCAACGGACGGAACGCTTCGCCAGGGTCGAAGTGCTCAAGGAAGCCTCCGAACAGGTCGAAGGCGGGCACGGCCAGTCACCGGGTGCCCCGTTGCCCCGGTTCCTCGTGCGCATGCACAACGGCCGAACAAGCATCAAACTCCATGTCCAAGCCGTTGAGCGCGCCCATTGGCATTTTGACCAGCCCACTCGCGGTGGGGTATGGTCCCATTTGACCTACAACGAGTATCCCTTGGAGGTCAATCGGCTCGAGATTGAGGATGAATTTGGAAGCCGCAAACGCCACGATTACGGGTGGATTCGAGGCAACGCCGAACACGCTTGGGGTATGCTCCACTGAGAAAACCCCTCAAATGAGGGGGAAGTTATTTCATTCAGCGGGCGTCAACAAACCTTGAGGGGTCCCCATGACGGAAGACGCAAATCCAGAAATCACCACCGATACGGCAGAGGTTGATTCGCCGGCGGAATCGCCCGATGAAGGCGGCAACGCACACAACAAGTACCGCTTGATTCCCGGTGAGGAAGTGCTGGAGAACGGCGAAGCACGCCCGAGCACGTTGGCTTTTTTGGGCATGTACATCCTTGGCGCCCTGGTCTTTGGCGTCCACATGTTGTTCTTTTCCGCTCAAGACGGCCTGAACGTGGCCGACGACGCCAATCTGCTCGTCAAACTCACGGTGAAACTCATCGAGTTCACCGACAGCGAAACCGTTCCAATTGGGTTTGTCCTCTTGATGCTCTTCGTTACTTGGGCCAACCGAATGCTCAACGTGTCCACCTCAGGAAAGTGGGTGACCACCGCCCTTCTCCTCACCACCTTCTTGCCCGTGCTCATCACCATCGATGACCTGGTGAGCATGGTCGCCTCGATCTTTGGTGCCGAAGACGGCGCCTACGACGTCATCCCCGTTGGGTACAACTACCTCTGGGCGGGGGTGGCCTTCCTCCTGGCCTTTTGGGGACTGACTTACAAATATCAGCGAAGTTTCTCCTACGCTGTGACCTCGAACGCCGTGATTTTCCAGCATGCATTCTTGCTCTCTCGCTCGCACCGTCGCATTCTCTTCGACCGAATTTCCGAGGTGATGGTTGAACGCACCCCCATGGGAACGATTCTCGGGTTTGCCACCGTGACCATCATGACCGACTCGGGAGTCGGCCTCGTTGAGGAATCGATGGGTGCATCGGCCGGTATCGCTCCCGGTACTGGCAAAGGCACCGGCGACGAGTCGGCTGCTGAAATGGTGCGTAAAGGCCTCTTCCGCTCCCTTTTCGCCGTTCTTTCCTATCAGCGCACCACCCGGCGTGTGGACCCCGACCCAAAGCATTGTTTCTACAAAATTCGGAAGTGGGACAACATCAAGATGATGCTCAACGAGATGCATCGAAAACATTCGCAATCCAACATGCTGGAAGACATCAAGACGGCCCTTGGCCAATCACAAAACGACGAAGCATGAGTCTTGAGTTCGGGTGCGAGGCTTGAAAAGCCCGCCGAACTACGCCGAGTTGGAGATGACCACCATGGTTGAAGAACTGCTTGCAAAACCCATTGACCTCTTCCGAAACGGCGATCTTGATGGCGCCCTTTCTGAACTCGAAAACCAGCTCGCAAACCACAGCGACGTGGCCGAACTCCATCACATGTGGGCCGAGTTTGCGAACCTGAAAAACATGGACGCCCAGGAAGATGTCATTCCCGGCCGAAAGATCATGAACGCCTACAAGAAGGCCATGGAGTTGGACGAAGAGAACATGGAATACATCGCCGATTTTGCCTCGTTCGCCTTGGAATGCCGACGAATTCCGGTGGCCGTCAAGGAATTCCAGCGCTACGCCCGTCGCCTCGAACTTGAAGACATCCCCGTCGACGAAATCCTCTACACGGCCAGCCGCAACCTTGTTGATGCCATTGAGGTCATGGACCCCAGCCGGAGGGAAGCGATGGTGCAACCTTGGTTGAAGCAAGCGTTGGTGTGGGCCGTGGGCGCCCTTGGCTACTCTCCCGAAGACGCCATCGCTGCACTCGGTTCCGACGATTGAGGGATGGTGGTGGCCGAACCAAAGGTTCGCCTTTTTTTCCGCATTGGCTACCTTGGGGATGCGTTTCACGGCAGCCAAATTCAGCCCGATGTCAAGACCGTTCAAGGTGAGCTTGTTCGCGTGTTTCGTTCCCTGAAGTGGCTTCGAGGACCCGAGGAAGACCAAGTCCTTGTGTTGTCTAGCCGAACCGACGCTGGGGTGCATGTCCGCATCAACGGTGGCGTTGTGGACCTTGATGCGGCCCTCTGGCAGGCGCTGACGCCTCGCAAGTTGATACGGGCAGTCGACGACCGTTTGGACAAGAACATCGCTTTTCTCACGGTGGAGGAAGTCGCCTCAAACCACAATCCACGTTTGGCCATCCATCGCGTGTACCGGTATCGGTTGGAGGGCATGGAGTTCTGGGATGCACCTCCCCTCGAAGACTTCAAGGCCTGGTTGAACCTTTTTGTGGGCACTTACGATGCGCGAAACTTCGCACGTCTCGAAGAGGGAAAGAACCCCATCCGAACGGTTCTGAACATGCAACCGTGGATGGAAGGTGACCGAATCATGGGATTCGAGATGACAGGGGAGGCGTTTCTTTGGAACCAAGTCCGACGAACGGCGAACGCCTTGTTCCGGTTGGCGGCGGGTGAACTGCAACCCGGGGAGGTCAAGGCCGCCATCGACCACCCGGAACGCCCCGTGGATTTTGGCGTCGCGCCTCCTGAGTGGTTGGTGTTGTGGGGGGTTGCGTGGGAGAATGCACCGATTCCGCCCAGCACGCATGCCACCTCGTTTTCATCACCACCTCTTGGGCGAACAGCAGAACGGACCCGAAAGGGCCGTTGGCAGCGGGCTGCCCAGCACGAAATCAAAAGCATGCTTCACAACGAATGGGCGACCATCGGCATCTTGCCCGTCACCCATCACGGCGAATCATAGCGAGATGCTGATGCGGTCGCCGTCCTTGAGGTCGAACTTTTCTCGCAGAAAAACCGTGGAAATCACCTCGATGACATCGACGTGCCGGGTCAGGTCGGGAATGAGCACGGCACAGGGAACGGAGGTGCCGTCCACGGTGACGGTTCCGGGAAAAGCGGAGGCTCCGCCGAAGGAAACCCCGTCGCGAAGAAAGCCCCGGATGCGCACGAGGGTGTGCTGTTCCACGTCGATGCTGGCCGCTGCCTCCCGAGCCTCATCAGGAGCATCCAGGGTGTCGATCCCAGCTTTTTGCCGCAAGGCGATGTAGTGGCTCAACAAGGCTTCGTCCACGCGCACGTTGAGGGTTCCGGGCCATGCTTGGCCACCAAGGATGGATTTGAATTGGTCTTGGTAGTGAGGCTGGGCCATGAAGACATGGGCACGACCAAGGCCACTGCTGACCTCTCCCTTCAATTCCATGGTCCAGGGCCCGTGTTCTGCTTTATGAGGATGCGTTCAGGTCCGAATGAACGGTTCATATACGGTCAGACAACGATAAGGTCATGACCGAAGAAAAACGAACGGATGAGGCCAACAGCGACGATGAATCAGACCCTCAGCCAACGGATGTACTGGAGAAGGTTGAGGCCTACGCCAACGCCGTTCACCGGTTCTCCACCATCGTGGCTGAACTCGACTGGCCAGACCACATGAACCTCAACGAAGACACCGAGTTGTGCGTCCGGATGTTTCGGGATTTCTGGCGCCAGCACCAACGATTCCAGCTCGAGCGGGAACGTCGGCGCTCCAAGGGACCGCGGGAGGGTTTTGCATCCGTCACAGAAGAGAAGGTCCGAGATTTCATCCAGCACCGTTTCAACAAACGCTACGGCTTCGGTGAGGTGGATGAGCCGCTCAACGTTGACCCCGAGAACCACCAGCCCGATGAGGAACATCTGGACGAGAACGCGAAGGAACGGCAGCGTCGTTTCCAAGACGAATGGGAATGATCAGGAAAGAAGCCCCGTGGCAAAGGCCAAAAATTCGACCGAAGACCGCTTGCTGTCTTGATTTTGTGCAAACGAGATGACCGAGGTCTCAAGACGAATGTTGTGAATGGATGTGCAACCGAGTGCCTTGGCCTGTTGACGAAGCCGATAGAGAACTTCCCGACGCCCATACTCAAGGACGACATCGTACGAGTGGAGGCGACCTCCAACGAGGCTCTTGAACCACATGAAAAACATCTGACCCATCGATGGACCAACGCAAATGCTGACATGTAGCAGCGCAGAGGACCTGGCAGAAAGAATGGCCGTGCTCGAAGCGGTGGAGAGGTGGTTCGCATCCTGAAACGAACCGCCCTCGGTTTTTTCCTTTGCAAGAAGGGCGTTCATGACGCGGTTTTGGTACCAACGACCCAAGCCCCAAGAGGTCAACGGGAACGCAAGGGTCGCAAGCAGAGGCCCAAGAACCCAGGCTACAAGGACCAACGTCTCGCTCATGCAACCACCTCATTCAACGAAAACAGCGGTGCCGTAGCAGAACAGTTCCGAAGCGCCGGCGGCGACGCTTGAAGTGGCAAACCGAACGTTGACGATACCGTTGGCCCCCATGCCGTGCGCCTGCAACATCATGCGCTGGAGGGCTTCGTTTCGCGATTCGTTGAGCAACTCGGTGTACGCTTTCAACTCACCACCGACGATGTTCTTCAATCCAGCGAAAATGTCCTTTCCGAGGTGTTTGGCACGTACGGTTGACCCGGTCACGAGGCCTAAAGAGCGCGTGATGGTTTTTCCGGGGATGGTTTCCACGTTGGACATGAAGAGCGAAACTGCTTCAGGTTGCATGGTGTTCAACACCGTTGGCTCGTTTATGAACCTCTCCCCGTGGTTCATCAGAACCCTCACAAGATGGGTTGTTGGCGCAACCAATCAAGGTCAGAGATGTAGAGTTGACGGATATCATCAAGGCCAAGAACCAGCATCGCCAGCCGTTCCAAGCCCATCCCCCAAGCCAAGACGGGCGAAGTGATGCCCAGCGGTTCGGTGACCTCGGGGCGGAAGATGCCGGCACCACCCAGTTCCAACCACTTTCCTCGCCATTTGACCTCAATTTCGAGGCTGGGTTCGGTGTAGGGGAAGTACGCTGGGCGCACCCGAACTTCGGGGTAGCCCATTTTGGCGTAAAAGGTCTTGAGGGTCGTGACCAGCATCTGCAGGTTGGCTCCTTCCTCCACGATGATGCCTTCAATCTGATGAAATTCGGGCAAATGGGTTCGGTCAATGGCTTCCTTTCGGAACACGCGGTCGACGGAAAAGACACGGCAGGCTTCGTTGGGATGCCGAGCAAGGTACTGGACGGTGTTGACGGTGGTGTGGGTGCGCAACAGGGGACGTTGCGAGACTTCGGTTGAATACGATCCGCCCCAGCCGGTGGATCCCGTTTCACCCCCGTGCTCGTGAATGGCTTTCCATGTGGCCATCAAAGCCTCGTCAAGCGGGATTTCTCCCGGTTCATCGAGGTAAAAAGTGTCCTGCATCTCTCGCGCAGGATGGTCTTGCGGGATGAACAATGCATCCATGTTCCAGCCCGCCGATTGGACGTAATCGTCCACGAGTTCCGAGAACCCCATCTCCAGAAAGACCGTCCGTATGCGCTCGATGAGGGCTTGCATGGGATGACTGCGCCCGGTTCGTGGGGTTGCGGCCTCAAGCGTAACATCAAAGCGACGGAATTCGGCCTCGCGCCAAGCATCGGTTTGCAAAAGTTCGGGCGTGATGTCGGTGACGACGAGGTGTTCGACCAGGTCTTCGGGTGCAATGGCTTTTCCCGCCTCGGTCACGGTCCATGTGCGCTCGGTGTGTTCGATCGTTGTCACAAGGTTTCGGCGTCCTGAAAAATGAGCGAGAAGAACAGGGTCGAGGTCGCTGATTGAACACGGCAGGTCGTGAAGAAATGCCGTCCGGACCTCAATGGCTGTTTGCACGGCCGAGGAATCTTCAACTCGCAAGACCCCACCTTCCAAGCGAACACCGAGTTGCTTCAACAAGCCAACGCCAGGACCGGCTTCGTGGCGCTCAAAGGCGTTCTGCAGGTCCTTCATGGAGGGTTCATTTTGAGAAGCCATCCACGCCCAAAGACGGGCTTCAAGCAAGCCGTCGGCCAGCGCTCGCTCCCCTTCATCATCCAAGCGAACCTCCTGAAGCACCTTCTCGTGAAGATTGACCAAACCGTGATTTTGCAAACCGTGACCTGCGCCGACGGCCACCGCCTGGTCGGTCCAACCGCACGCCGCCAAGACGTCGTTGAGCGACCACACCTCTTTGCCTGGCTGACCCTGCATCGCAAGCAACATTCGTCGCTCGGGATTCAACAGGTTTGGTGCAACCATGGTCTTCCCAACCTCGCTTCCGCTTTGAAATCACCGTTGAAGACGCTGTTCAAACCGGGGAAGCCAACGGTGGTCTGGTCCACTCAAGGATGAACGCCACCCAAAAAATTCAGTGTCACTCCTCTTCATCCCAAAGGAGCCGGGTGCATTTCGGGCAGGAAAAAACGGATGGTTTTGGCCCGCTTTGAACGGTCAGGTGACCGCAAGGACCGCATAAAATCGAGGAGGTCACGGGGTCATCGAGCGTCACGTCCACACGGAACATGAACCGGCCTGCGTCAGGGAGCATCTCAGCGTCGGGCGTCCAACGAGCCACCGCTTCGTCGGAAAGCCCGCTTTGGCGCCCCATGGTCATGCCGACGACGAAGAACACCACGCCAAACATGCCCACGGTCATGGCCATGGGAGCGAGGCCGGCCACGCTCATTGAAGCGCCAAAAACGATGCAAACAAAGCCTGTGATGAGGAAATTCTCTCGGGTGATGCGGGTCACGCTTCACCACTCCTGGCTCGGGACAAGGCCTCAGCGACGCGTTCCACGCTGGCGAGCGGAACAGCGCACAAGCCGATGCGAACACCACCCGAAAGGGGGACAAGGTAGACGTGTTGGTCAGCGCATGCTTCAGCGACCGCAACGGGGTCGTCGCATTCGTACCATGCAAAGAACCCGTCGTGGCTTGGGTTGACCGCCACGTCCCGCACCTCACATGCACGAAGGAAGGCCGTCCTGCGATGGTCGAGCAAGGCTCCCAGACGGTCTCGCTCCTCAGACCATGCCTCACCGTGTTCGGCCGAGGCGTGCAGTTCGCTCAACACGTGTTGAGGGATACGTGGTGCCGCCGACCATGTCTGTCTTCCCGTCACCCCCATCACATCGTTGAGCCGGTCAATATGGGCCTCATCAGGGTGCACGTACACGAGGGCACCGGCCCTCAAACCGTAGATGGTGTGTGACTTTGAGAGCGAAAGGGCGAAGCAAATCAGCATGTTTTCGGGCCATGGCACCCCGCTGGCGATGACATCGGCGATGGTTTCGGCCCACCCGTGGGGTTCCTCCGCGTAAAGATGGTAGGCGGCATCGATGAGCAACGTGTGCCCCGTATGTTCGTGGCGCATGGCACTTTCCATGAACGCCATCAAGAGGGCTGAGCGACTTTCTGAGGGCAGGCTAAGCCCCGTGGGGTTGTGCGCAGGGTCGTTCAACCACGTCATCACGGTTTTTTGCGTTGAGGCCAAACCTTCGAGTTGAGCGCAAAAGGCCTCCAAATCGAGGAATGGATGGGCGTCGTTGGGTGCATCTGGAAGCAGCGGGTACGTCGCCGTTCGAAGATCACACCCTCGCAAAAAGCCCGCATAAGGGCCCCAGTGCCGATCTCGAAGCAAGACGGCTTCGCCTCGCTCCACGAAATTGTTGGCGGCGAGGAACAACGCCCCGGAACCCCCTGGCGTGGCCGTAGCTCCCGTGAAGAGGCCACTCGCCTCGAGCGTCTCGCGATGGATTCCGAGGGCAAGCGTTGCAGCGAGGTCCAAAAAGGCAGGCAGCCCCTTGAGGGGAGCATAGGCAGAGAATTCGGGGGCGGGCGCCACGCGCAGGGCGGCATCAACCACGGCGTTGATGGCCAAGGACCCGTCGTCCTCAAGCAAGGCTCCAACGGTCCCGTTGACGGCATCTGCCCCAGCAGCGGCAGCGTTTTGATAGCGGGCCAGCCAGCTGAAGATGACGTCGTTGCCGCTTTTTTCGTGGCCGTGACTGGACAGGTAATGCATGCCCGAATCGACCACCATAGCCCCGCCCAACCCGCCGTCTCTTTTTGCTTTCACCGTTGGGTTTCACGGGTGGTTTGTTCCGCTTTGTTCATCAAGGAGATGCACAACCGTTCTCATGAAGCCAACGTAGCACAGTCTGGTAGTGCGTCTGATTTGTAATCAGACGGTCGGGGGTTCGAGTCCCTCCGTTGGCTCCATCAAAAACACCGATTCATATACTCTTGCGACTTAGTTTCGCTCATGCTGGAATGCAACATTGATGCGAAAGGAAAGGCAGCCCGCTTCGTCGGGGGACTCGGTGGCGTAGCCTTTTCCCTCGTTCTCGCCGTTCTTCTTCTCACCGACGTCCTTTCCAACGATTTGGGGTGGTACGCTGCGGCGGCCTCCTTCCTCGGGGGCGCCTTCGCCATCTTTGAAGCGCGAGCCGGCTGGTGCGTGGTTCGTGCGATGGGCATCAAAACCCCGTTGTGACAAAAGCAAGCCTCAAGAAGCCACCCTCTGTCACGCGCATGTGCCTGCACAGCGATTGGATGGAAAAGCCTGTGCGAGCGAAGTCGAGACCGCCCTGCTCGAGCGTGTCAACGCCCTGAAAACCGATGGAATCGTACCACATCTCGCCGTGCTCATCGTCGGGGACGACCCAGCTTCGCACGTGTACGTGAATTCGAAGGTGAGAATGTGCGAACGTCTTGGTATTCGGTCCACCCACATCGCCCTTCCTGCTGACACTCCTGAAGAAACGGTCCGCCAGCACGTTTTAGCCATGAATGAGCAGAAGGATTTGGACGGCATTCTGATTCAATCACCCCTTCCAGCCCACATGGACGAAGAGGCCCTCACCGACATGATTCGACCCACAAAGGACGTTGACGGATTTCACCCACAGAACCTCGGCCGTTTGGTCCAAGGGCGCACCGATGGGATGCTGCCATGCACCCCAAGCGGCGTGATGCGGATGTTGGATTGGGCCGGGATTCAATTGAAGGGGAAGCGCGCTGTCGTGCTTGGCAGGTCTCGGATTGTTGGCATGCCCGCCGCCTTGCTCTTGGCTGCACGCGGAGCGGACGCCACCGTCACCGTCGCCCATTCCAAGACCGAAGATCTCCCCTTGGTGTGCGCCGAAGCCGACGTGCTGGTTGCAGCGGTTGGCCGACCCGAAATGGTCCAACCCGAATGGGTCAAGCCTGGAGCCGTCGTCGTTGACGTGGGCATCAACCGGGTTGAGGACGCCACCCGGGAAAGGGGGTGGCGTTTGGCCGGCGATGTTGCGCCGGAGGTTGAAAACGTAGCCTCTTGGCTTTCGCCCGTTCCGGGAGGCGTGGGTCCAATGACCATCGCTATGCTCATGGAGAACACCGTTCGTTCGGCGGAATGGCGTCGTGCCGGCGGAACAGAATGAATAAAACGCAGCACAGCCACAAGGGGTCGTGGCCCACGACCCTCGCGCACCCCGACTTGCGGCCGTGGCAACCCTTGCTGCGGCTGCACTCTTCGTTGCAAGTGCGGCCAACCTCCAACTCAATTTCATCGGCGCCAAGGGCATCAGCGGAGAAGAAGTCGTCGCCGTCAGCCTTGCTGCAGTGGCCATCGCCGTGGCCAACCTCGCAAACAAGGAGCGGGAAATTCCCGACCTTGGCCAACACCGAGAACAAAACGATATCGAGGACTTTGAACAGACCCTCACACGAACCAACACGCCCTCTTCGACTTCCATCAACCCAACAACGGCCTCTATTATCAGCGGAATTCTAGGCGAAACAACCACGACGGAAAGCGAAACGGTGCAATCCGCCATCTCAACCCTTTCCAGGGGCGAATTTGCCGCCAATGTTGATGCCGTTCTCAAGGCCCCAGAGCAAGCCAACCAAACCACGGCCTTGCTCGGTGAAGACAACCAAAAAACAACGAACATCAACGACGCTCACCGGCGGGAGGCGAATCCAACCGATGAAACGACGGGAGAAACCTTGCAACGCGTTTTGGTGAAGCCGGTGCCGCTTCCAGGTCGAGAAGACCAACCCACGGTTGACCCCACCAACATACCTGGTCTCGAGCCGAACCGTGTCTTTGTGCGAGATGGCGTTGCCTCCGTCCCCCTACCGGTAGCTACCTTGGCTGAAACCACTTCAGAAGCATCTTCGCCTGAAATGAGCGGCCCTCACCATCCAATACCTGGAGCTGACCCGCCGCAAAGTGCAACAACTTCGCCTTCGGCCAAGTCTGGAGAAGGCGCAAGCGCACCTGAACTTCCGGACCTCAGCGAACTCTTGAACGAAGGAAAAACCGCTTCATCTGTCGACGAAGAGGGGCTCGCATCCGAAGTGCCCGCTGCGCATCCCTCGGGCCTTCCTCCACCCGTGCTCCCCGACCTTGACGATCTTTTCGAGGTCTCAGCCCCACCCGGAACGCCTTCAACAACACCTCCACCAGCCCCCGCACCATCACCCTCGGCTGCGTTTGAAACACCGGCTCTGCCCAACCTTGACGATTTGTTCTGAAAAGAACCCTTGAAATGGAGCGAGAAAGAGGGGTCACCGTGTGGACGCAAACGGTGGACCTTCACTCCCATTCAACGCATAGCGATGGTCAGCACGAAGTGGCCATCGTAGCCCGCTTGATGCAGGAAGCCGGCGTGAAGACATGGGCCCTTACCGACCACGACACAACCAACGGCTGGCTGGAAGGTCAACGGGAGGCAAGACGGCGGGGCATGCGCTTTGTTCCCGGCGTTGAAATCACGTGCGAGCCCGCCTTGCCGCCCGATGCAGCGTACATGGCCGAGCAAGGTCGAGAGCGAGCCTCGTCTTCCTGGCACCTGCTCGCGTTCTTCCCCGAGCACAACGCCTTGCATCCCGACGCAGCCCTTGAGGGCTTCAAGGCGTGGCTGGCACCCAAGCAGGATGGAAGAGGACCGAGGATGCAGGCCATGTGCGCCCGGTTATCGGAACTCGGCATGCCGGTGGACGTTCAAGCGGTGTTGGCGCGAGCGAGCGGCTCGGTGGGTCGACCCCATCTCGCCGAAGAGATGGTAGCGCTCGGCTACGTCACCTCAAAATCCGAGGCCTTTGAGACATGGATTGGCGACGGATTACCAGCCTTCGTTCCGCACAGCAAACCGAGCATCGATGAAGCGGTTGAAGCCGTTCAAAAAGCGGGAGGCGTCACCTCACTTGCTCATCCACGTTACTACGGTGTGCCAAGCGAGGCTTTGCTTGACGCTCTGGTGTTGGCGCAGGTGGACGGCGTTGAAGCCGTTCACCGAAGCCACAACGATGCCTATCGGCACGAATTGATGGAGGGTGCAAAGAACCGAGGATTGGGTGTATCGGTCGGTTCTGATTTCCACGGCCTGGACTATCAGCCTCGCCCGGGGAACATGCCGGTTTTGTTGGACCGCCTGTTCACGTCTCTTCGGACCGAGTGAACCGGTCAACTTGCATGGCGGCTTCAAACAGCACGATGACCGGCAACGCCACCAAGAAAAGCGACAACGGGTCAGGCGGCGACATCAAGGCTCCGAGAACAAAAGCTCCGAACCAAATGCCACGGCGGGATTGTACGAGTTGTTTTCTGGATACGAGTCGGGCTCGGAGAACCACGGTGGTCACCAAAGGTGCTTGAAAACCAACGGCCGATGCCGCCAACAAGTTCACAAGAAAACCGGCGTAACTTGACAGGCGCCATTCCGTTGAAAGCCCAGCTTGTTGGGCATCGCTGGTCAAATAATCAAGGAGCATTGGAATCAACACATACCATGCGTAAAAGAGCCCCAAAAACATGAGCAGAAGCGCCGCCGCCAAGGCAAGGAGCGTGGTGGGTCCAGGCCGAGGAAGCCGGACATCCAATTCTTGGAAGCGGGCCTGAATGGCTTGGTGACGCACGCCGTGACGGGCCACCTGCACCACCATGAACACCGTCACCAGCATCAGGCCAAAGGAACTCGCTATGCGGAGTTGCAAGAACAGGAATTCGACGGGGGAAACGACGATGATATCGACATCGGCGGGCAGTCGGTCTGCATCGACCAACCAGGCGATCAGCCGACTTGTTGCCGGGAACGAGGTGACAAAACCGAGCACGAACAAGCCGACATAGGCGGGGAGCGAACGTTGGAGGCCGTCGCGCAATGCCGTGAGAATTTGACCACCGGAGGATTCGGCCAGCCGTTTCACGGTTGCTTCAATGGAATCGTCGGTCATGGGTTTACGCCTCTTCGCCCAACGACGGGGAAGATGCCCACACATATGAGGGTGTAGAATCCACAAAACTTCGGCCCTCTTTCTTCAATCGGTAAAGACGGTACACGACAAATCCGGTCATCCACAACGATGGAAGGCTGAGCAGGGCGGCCTGCCACATCCGGTCGTCACCGTAGTCGTTGATGATGCGGACTTCCATCACCGAAGGTTGCCCGTCGTTCGCGTCATAGTGCATCACGATGAAATGGTACATCTTTGGCGAGGTGATGTTCAAACTCAACGTGGTCTGTGGCGCCACGTTGTGATGGTCGCCTAATCCTTGCATGACCTCCCAATCAATGCTCCCCGCCTCCATGGCCGGCACGCTGGTTTCCACCATCACCACGACAATTTCAAGCACGCCGTCGTCGTTGAGATTGGTGATGTTGGAGATGACAAATTCACCGGGCTCGAACTTTTGCACGATTTCAAAGGTGCTGTCACCGGGGCCCAGGCGAAAGGACACGCGGTCGTCCAGGTTTTCCTCTTGGTAGTTCACGGCCATGAGCATAGCGGTGAACAACACGAGCATCACCACGCCCTCAACAAAGATGTGACGTCGGATTTTTTCTTTTGTGAAACCTTGGATGAAGGAGCCGTAATCGTTTCGGATTCGAGGTTGAAGATGATGAATGAACAAGGCACCGATGCCTCCGATGAGAATCCCGAGAGGAATGTCAACGACCCAATGAATGCCCAAGTAGAGAATCGTGAACATGAACAGGACCGTGTTCACGAGAACGAAGAGGTGGTAGGGCCAGTGTCGCCATTCACGCATGGTGCCTCCGGACTCTTTGACGTGGAGGTAATTGAGCATCAGGATACCAAACGGAATGGCGACATGCAAACTCGGAACCGCATTGTCCAACGGGTCATGGAGAGCGTAGAAGACCGTGTACCATCCTTCATGGTAGAGCAAGGCGTCCATACCAGGAATCCACGAGGAGGTGACCTCGACGTTAAAAAAGAGGTAATAGGGCACGGCGAGGGCGTAAATGAGCAAATAATTCAGCGTGACCTTGTCGGTCATGTCTCGGTCGCCGGAAAAGGCAAAGTAAACGGTGGTCACATAAATCAGGAACAGATACACAAAGAGGTAGTGAAAGTTGAGAAACTCTGTAAGGGAGCCGTTTGCAAACGTGTCCTGAACCCATTTTGTAAATTCACCCTCAATTCCGTACACCCAAGAGGTCCAATGACCGGTCCGAGCCTTCATCGGTTCGTTGAGTTTGTCGGTGATGGATTTCCATCGGATGATGACGATGTACCCCATGGCATGGAGGTAGTATCGCTTGTCGTGGAACTCCTGTGCCCATGCCCGCCAAGGGATGCGTTCACCCGGCTGATGGCGCGTGAAGAACCAGCAAATCACCGGCGTGAGGACCAAAATCATCCCCATCATGATTTCATAGGGGTCCATGACTGCAAGGCGGAACATTCCAGTTTTATGCGTTCGGGCCGAAGTGTTTCGCATCAGCCCACTTCTGCAACCCGCACCGGCTGGCAAACCTTGAGAAGGCCCGGAACTTAGGTGCATCATGGAGGGAGAAGACCGCTGGCACCAACCGCCAGAAAACACGCTTGCGAGTCTTCGCCACGGCATTGAGCACTTTGACGGCATCGAGTTTGATGTTCGCATCACCGCTGACCGTCAACTGGTGGTCCACCATGACCGGGATGTTTCGGTTCCCAAATTCCATCTGGAAGGGAAGCCAGTGTGGGTGGAGGCGTGGCAACTTGATGATTTGGTGGACTTCGGCTTTCTCGCCTTTGATGATTTGTTGGACGACCCAGAAGTCCAACGTCAGTGGGCCGAAAATGGAAAAATGGGGTGCATCGAAATCAAGCGACCGCATCCGAAGGCACCCTCCGGTGGAGGCTACTTCGGGCGTCGGCAGCACAACCGCCACGTTGCCCAAGCCATGCAACTCGCGCATGAAGCGCTTGACCTCAGGTCCATCCCGATAGAGAACACCGTGTTCTATGCATTCCACAAAGGGATGCCAGCATCGGCGGCTTTGGCTGGCACACCCCGGCCGTGGGCAGCATTGATTCCCTACATCCCACCCTACGGGAATCGGACAACTCAGCGGATGCAGGTCTTTCCTCAATACCTCACCACACCGTTTCGTCGCCTCGTGAAACGGCACCAAAAACAGGGAAGTTCGATGCTCCCGTGTGCCGTGGAATATTTTCAATCACCCACACAACACCTGCCTCTTGGGCGTTCCGTTGGGCTTCATGGTGGCGGACGACTTCGCCTGAATCGTGAACGAAGAGGGATGCCGACGTATGTTTGGCCCGCTCGAACGGACATTGAACACTCCCTCTTGAGGGCGGGGCTCACGGGGCTGACGGACAAAGCCGATCCGGAATTGACATGGTTGCCCTCGGGCCATCCCCGGTGGAGGCAACCGGCTACGCAACCGCTTGATGAAGCCCAATGGGCACGGCTTGAAGCAACGAGCCAAGAAAACCATCTTGACCTGCTCGCTGAACTGAACGCTGACACCCCTACTTGGGCTGAAGCCGACAAGTCCCGACGCCGGATGCTGGTTAGCGAGTGGAAAACGGCATGGAATTGGCCAGGTGAAGTAGAGGCCATCCTTGATTCGGCCACCGAGGCCACGCCACCGAGGTCCGCACCTCGGCTCATCGGACATCGAGGAAGTGGAAAGACCGCTCGACCGGTCCTTGCACGTCACTCAAGATGACGTAGGGATTGTTCTTCTGCGATGTATTTTGGCCGATAGATGGGCGTGCCCTTTCCACCTCGCAGGACGGTACGCTCATCGATGATTTGGGCTCCAATGCCAGCCACGCGAGCCCACCCAAAGAAGGTCGTATAGTAGGTCGGGTCGGTGAAACCGACATGGTGGAGCAAGGCTCCGCTTGCGATGTCGACGTTCGCATTCGGATTGGAAATCTTGGGATTTTCAGCAAGGACACGCGGTGCCACTTCTCTCAACGTACGAATGATTTTGAAATTCTCATCGTCGGGGCAAAGTTTCTCGCCAAGGTCAAATTGCACCGTAGCCCGGGGGTCTTCTGCTCGCAGGACGGCATGGCCAAAACCAAAAACAGGGCGTTTGGCAGCAAGTTCACCGCGAACAAAAGCCTCGACTTCATCGGGATCGCTGGTCCCAATTCGGAGAACGAATTCAAGACAGGATTGGTTGGCTCGGCCGTGAAGCGGTCCGGAAAGGGCGTTCATGGCTCCAGCGATGGAGGCGTACACGGTGGCGTGACCGGAGGCCACGGCTTTCCCTGTGAAGGTGGACAAGTTGCCGCCGCCGTGGTCCATGTGAAGCACAAGGTATGTGGCGAGGATTTTTTCCATCAGGTCCTGGTCAACCCTCTCGAGGTCAAGGGTGCGCACAAAGCGCTGAACCATGCTTGCTGAAAGGTCGTCTTCGGGAATGTTCTCGCCTCGGCCTTCTCGAATTCGGAAGAGAAGCGCCATCAAACGAGGCATTCGTGCGATGAGGTTGAGGGCATCCTCTTTCCAATCGCCTGTCGTGTCCAACATGCCGAGGGTATGAATGCCCACGCTCAACCAGTCCATGGGGTGGCCGTCGCGAGGCAAGGTGTGAAACACGGCTGCGACGCTGCTTGGAACCGCCCCACGGGACGCCAAGTCTGCGCGGAAGGCCTCGGCTTGGGAGGGGGTCGGCAATTCCTTGTGGAACAAGAGATACACGATGTCTTCGGGGGAGAAATGGGCCAACTCGGCGATTGGATAGCCGCAGTAGTGGACACCTTCGGTAGGGGTCACGAACGAGGTGCGGCAGGTGCCGACGGGAACGCCACGAAGCCCGGTGTTGAGATGAGAGCGGTTGACGGTGAACATCGGTTCATCTCCTTCCATTCTTCGCCCTCAAAGACGCCGACAGCCATGTTTCGTATAAAGGCGGCTCATCCAAAAAACGCCATCAGCGAGCGGTGTGGCGACCTACACCGCCGCAGGTCAACGGTTCCATCGTCTCTTCACCACGGGCCATTCGCGGAAGCCTTTGGTGGAGGTGCGGTCGGCGAAGACATGCAGGCGAATGGTTTGACCGTCCACAACAAGGGCATCCTCTGCATCGATTCCGGGACAGGAACGCTTCGTGTTGCCCCATGCCGCAGGTGTGGCGAGGTTCTCACCCCACCACGGAAAGGCCTTGCATTGTTGTGGTCGAACCTCGTAGACGGAACATTGCTTCTGCTCGTTGAGGTGAATGCAGACACCGTCGTCCTCTCGGCTCTTGAGGACATAGCGCCCGTCGAAGGTCTGGCGAGCATCCCGTTCCAACCAAGCCTCCACGTCGAGACCGGCGTGATGCGCCAACCGTTGAGCATCGTCGGGTGAGAGGTAAACGATCCCTCCTGGTTGATCGCAGCACCGTCCGCAGTTGGGCTGGCACTGGAAGGCCACGCCTTCCATCCACCAAGGCGCCCTCATTCCTCTTCACCCACCAACACCGTTTTTGGACGGAGACGCGCGAGGCGTGTCGGGGTTTTGGGACTGGCTTCTTCCTGCAGGAGGTCGTCCGCCGAGATGCCCACATCGTCGATGTTCCACTCACCTTCAGGCTCGTACGAATCGAGGGGGGAGGTGGAGGGGGGCGTTTTCTTTGGTGCCCGTCGCCGGCCGACCTTTCGCTTGACCTGAGCGGGGAGGTTCTCTTCATACGGCGGCAACGGCTCCCGCTCGGGGTCAAGTTCAACCAAGCGCTCCTCGATGGTGCGAAGTTCGTCGGCAATGGTGATGAGTTCGTCAATATCCGCCTCCAACGCCCGCTGACCGAGCGCCACCATGCTCTCTTCGAGGCTGCTCAACTCGGTGGCGGCAGTGACGCTGGTTTGCTCGGTTGTCTGCAACCGAGCATCGATGCCTTCGTCAAGGTCGATGAGGATATCCACGGCCCGCTCAACGTCCGCAACGTTCAGCGTTTCCCGATTGGAGACCAAGTACTGGTCGCGTTCATGAACGTCCAAGGTCGATGGACGGCCGGGCGTGACATGCTCAATGGTCTCACGGAGGCGGTTTTCAAAGGAGGTGGTGTGGTGGGAGGCTGCGAGGTCCTCGTCAAGGGAAGGCGGGACATAATCGTCCTCGCCCCAAGGCTCAATCTTGGATTTCAAATCAATGCCGCCGGTCTCAACGCTTGCATAAACGCTGTCGAGGACATCGCCAACCATCGCCGCAGCCACGTCTTCAACACGTTGGCGTTCAAGGTCGGAATCCTCGGGGGCAGGACCATCACCAAGCACGACATGGAGGTCGTCGTGGTCCAGGAGGACGGCCCCCCCTTCAAGAGCGAGGGCGATGCGGTCCAGGCGACCATCAACGCTGGACCAACTTGCTGAAGATTCGCGGGCCACTTGGGCGAGGTGGGTGTCGGCCAACAGCATGTTTTTTTGCACGCACCGCCACCGAGCATAGGCCATGAGTGTCCCGACCGAGGGTGGATGAATGGAGGCCTTTGTCGCATGGAGCATCACCTCTTTCAAGCGCGAGGAGGGAAAGGCCTCGATGGGCAATCGACCGCCCGCCACCACATGGACACCCATGTTCAGAGCCTGGTCCAAAAGCACCCCGAGCTGGTGCTTCCACACCTCATGCGTTGCAAACATGTGGACATCGTCCACAAGCAGGGCCGTTGCATCCGGCAACGCTTCCTGCCAGAGAGCGTCGGTTGGGTCGACACCGTGAAGGTCGGCCGCAGTGACGATGAGGACGTGCCCTTCGTTTCGGCGAAGCAACGCCTGACCGGTGGCATGGAGAAGCAGCGAAGTGCCTGCGGCGGCTTCCCCCGAAAGAAGGAGGGGGTTGAAGCGTTGTCCTGGACCGTCCACCACCGCCTCGCACAGGCGCGTGGCGTCAAAGTTTTCTTCAGCGACGAACCATTGCTTGAAGGTCCTTTGGGCAGACCACGATAACCGAGCGGGCCATTTCGGAAGAGGCCCCCGGTGGGCCACAGCGGGAGATGGCAGAGGCGTAGAGTCAAATTCGCTTTCGCCAAGGAGTGCATGCGACGCTCGTCCACGCTGGTGCGCCAGCACCTGACTCCAAACGGGGCGCCCATCGTTTTCGACACCCACAAAATCCGATTCTCGGCCGAGGTTTTCCTCGTCAATCGGTTGGGCGTTCAGGCGCTCCTGCAGGTGACGCAAGCGTGTGGCGACATGGTCAGCGTAGGTTGAACCTTTGTCGAGAAACGTACGGTGTTGGGGGACATCCGGTCCAAGAACGCGTTCAGCGATCAAGTCGTAGGTGGGCCGCTGGGGAACACCGACGCGCTGAAACACCGACAGGCGGCGTGGTTCAACCGAGGCCACACCTCGAAGCGTGTTCAATTTTGAGCGAGCCGGTTCGTGATTGGTCTTGGCCTTGTCCTGCAGAGGCGCTGAGGGCAACGGGGGTTCAGTCGCCCGCTCGCCGAGGTGTCGCTTTGCGTCTTCAAGGACCGAACGCAGTTTGGTTGGCGTGCTCACGGCCCATCACCCTTGTAGCGTTTCAGGGCTTCGCCTTTCTCGTTGTAAAGAGCACTTGACTCCAAGTCCTTTTCCTCGTAGGCAGTCCACGCCTCGTAGAGGGCCTCCATATCAACGACTTTTTGCTCGAGTTGTGCTGTTTCTCGGGAAGGTTTGGAAGCCTCTCGGTTAACGGGAATCAAACTGCTCGGAAGCGGTTCTCCATCGCCGTCGGAAGGCAAGGTCACGGTTTGGAAACGTGGCGGAGAGGGGAGCGCCGTCTGGCCGACCTCGGGTGAAGCGGCGACCGCCTCCCGAAGCTGAGCCGACGAACGGGGAAGCATGCGAGCGCCCTGGCGTTCAGCCGCTTCGGTTTGGCGTCGGGAGAAGGCGTCCATGTTTTCTTTGCGATAGGCATCATGAGGCCGGTGGGGTTCGGGCCAATCAGGGAGCTCAGCATTCAAGTGAGCAAGGCCTGCTGTTTGTCGCGATTGGTCACTCGCTCGAGGCTCGGGAAGGGCAGGCGATTTTTTTCTGCTCGGAAGGCGCTGTGCCTGCCTCATCTTTGGGGAGGAGGGAAGAATTTCGCTCTTTTCCACCAAGGGGCGACGAGGAGGAGCGGTGGGCTCCAACGGGTCGGGTTCCCCCTTGAACCGTGGGGATTCGGTGATGAAACGGCCTTCGTTGAAAGAGGCCTCACCGTGAGGGCGCCACGCCGTCTCTCCAATCGGCGTACCCGAGGATGGAACGGCGCCATCAGCGTTGGAAGCTGATGTCGGTGAGGTGTTCTCTTCCCAGCCGCCCACAACTTCCGTGAGCGCAGCGGTGGCCTCTGCGCGCGTTTCGTCATCGACCGTCACGCTCCCACCCTCGAGGGGAGCATCCATGCCGGAGGCAGCGGCGCCTAACTTTGCGCCTTGATGTTGAATTTGGGCGGCCAACCACTGCTCTTCCTCTTCGTCGGGTGCGAGCAAAAAGGGTTCGTCCCAAAGCAAATCGGGCTCATCCAGCCAAGCGTCGAGGGTGGCCCTGCGGAGGACGGTGACTTCGCTCAACAAACCGTGACGAATAGAGGTATCAAACATTTCAAGGTCGGTGGAACACAAGATGGCATGGTCGTTGAAACGAGCCCCGTCGCACAGGGAACGGAAGAGGTTCAGCATGACATCGTCTCCAAAGGCGTTGCCGAGGCGGTCAAGGCCATCAAGAACCAGAACACTTCGTTCGTTCCCCCATTGAAAGCCGTTCACCGCCGATAAAAGCGCCGCTCTGTCTTCCAGCACGTCGTACCCACCGTGCGGAGAGAGCAGCGCATAACATTGGGGTCTTGGCAGGCGCTGGGTCACGTCCGTAGAGGCATGGGGCAGTCCAAACAAGCCCAAGAGCGGAACACCCCGTTCTGCCAGTTCCACGGCCAATTGAATCATCGGATGCGGGTCGGGCGAGTCGAGCAAGTACACCCCTCCAGGCGAAAGCGTTTCCCGGGTGATAGAGGGGCTGGCTCGGCGTCGATTTTCGGAGGACAGCGCCATCTCTTCGATGTCTTCCAGCCGCGCTGCACGTCGCCATGAGGTGGCTGGCAGACGAACAGAGGACCACCACGTCTCGTCTTCAGATTCCGAAGGCTGGTGTTCGAGATGAAGGACGCTTTCGGGATGGTTGGCCATCGCCGTTCGCAGGGCGTTCATGGTCAACTCGTACAAACGAACTTCGTTATCGATGTTCAACGCATCGTCCTCAATGGCCATCAGCGCATCGAGTCCGGAGGCGGTCACCTCGCCTTCGTGAAAGGCCATGACGGGGTGACCGAGACGAAACAAGAGCCAACCGTGCCGGGGTGCGTCGCTGTTTGCCGCCCGGATCTCAACGGCCCCGGATTGTTCGTGGACCGCCAAATTTCGCACCATAACCCGCAGGACATCAACGCCTCCTCGGCGCTCTTCCAGCAAATCTCCGTGCTCCAACTCAACCACGCGTCTGCACCTTACACGCCTTCTTGGCCAAACCCCCTCTTGAAGAGTGCGGCGGTTGGCCCGTGGTCCGATGGATTTCCTTTCCCAAAGCCTCTCGCCATCCGAGGCATGATGAACTTTCAAATTGAACGAAGCGTTTCAAACCCCGAGGCTGACGGACATCCATGCCTGACCCAGCCCCCGTGCCGATGAGCACCGAGGAATCGGCGTACTTTGCCGAAGGCTGCGACCTCTTCAACAACGGTCGCTTCTGGCACGCCCATGAAGCGTGGGAGGAAATGTGGAAATCGTTGAAACAGCGAAAAGCACCCGAGGCCGAAATTCTCCTCGTCCAAGGCTTGATACAGACCGCAGCATTGCTTCTCCATCATCAGCGAAGGAACACGGCCGGCGTGACCAAGCAGTGGCAGAAATTGGCGCCGAAGTTGGCCGGCTGGACCTCGATGTGGGGCCTTGATATCGAAACCCACCTCGCCATGGTCAACGCCTACGCAGACGACGTCGGAACATGGTCGTTGGTCGCCGCCGACCACCAGCTCCCGCAGGCGAGGGATTGAAATGAACCAACACGATACTGACCGCATGGGTCCTTCGGACACCTCGTTGCCACCGGACATGATTCCGTTCATCCAAACCCATGTCGCACAGCCATTCATCAACGGACGGAATGCGGGTCTCGGCGGCAGTGCCGGCCTTGCCGTCGTGCTTTTTGCCCTGCTGACGTGGGCTTCCATCGATGCGCTCGTTGCCTCGGCCGTGGCTGGCTTGACCTTGGTGGTGAACCTCACCGCCATCGCTTTGCGGTACCGCAGCCATGCCACCACCCCGCTGGCCGTGAACATGCACCATCCCTTCATGGACGACGAACCCATGGGGAAAGCCGACCTCCGCATTCGTTTGGCAGACGGAACTTGGTGCGACCCAGGACCGCATCGTGTTCGAACCGTTCCAGATGACTTGCTTGGTGGCTTCAGCCTCGCACAAGACACGCTGGACTTTCCCGTGCTCGGCCACTTCAGTTCGGCCAAGGAACGCACGCCCACCATGGTCCGTCACCTGGCCGTGATCAACCAAGCCATTGCGTTGCGCGACGCCGTGAACGATGTCCCCGACCCCATTGAGGACGCCCGTGAACGAGAAAACATGGACACGGGCCTGCTTGAGCGGTCGTGGCTTGAAGAAGAGGAAAACGTGGAGATTGAAAGCCCCCTGGTTTCGTTTTTTAGGAAGAAAGAATGAGCGTATTCGCTTGATTTCACCCCTTACTTTGAAAACCCGTTCACCCGAGGAAGGGCCGTGCCAACCGACGAAACTTGGATGTCCAAGGTCGAGCAATTGGCCATCAACGAGCAGGAAACCCTGCTTGGCACCTCACTCTCTCGGCGTTTCGCCCGACTTCCGCTTTGGTTGAACCACCCCGCCAACATCGGGGCGTTCTACGGCTTGCTCGTGGCGCTGGCGTTGCTCCTCCCGTACGCCTTTGGCGAAGAGGGCAACGATGTTTGGGCCGTCCAATGGCTCTACCACACCTCCCTCCTGCTCCTCGCTTGTGCCTTCTTGGGCTTCATGTCCTTGGCTTTGGTCGCATTTTCAAAACGCCATCCCGTCACGCCCCCGAGGGCGTTTCTTTACCCAATGCCCTTCGTCGGCTTGGCGTTGCTCACCGTTGACCGGACCGGATTGGTGGGCATGCCGGCCTTGCTCGTTTGGACGCTGCTCTTGTTGCCCGGACCCGTTTATGTTCACCTCTCTTGGGCACCCCGGTGGCGATTGCTGTGCATGATTGAGGACGGGAACGACCCGTTTGCTGGAATTCCACCGAAGGAGGAACCGACCGGTGAGGCCGAGGAGATGGTCGGTGAAGACACCGAAATGCTCGAAGTCGTTGACGCCTTTGAGTCCGAGTGACCTCAGATGACGCCGACCTGGGGACCAACCTTTTCGAAGACCGCCAACACATCATCGAGGTCTTGACGGGACAGGCCTGCCGACATTTGGGTGCGAATGCGGGCCTTGTCTCGTGCGACCATGGGGAAAACGATGGCCCCCGCCATAACGCCTTCCTTCCCCAGAGCGTGGGTCATGGCTTTGGCCGTGCTGGATTCACCGCACATCACGGGGATGATGGGTGTCACGGAATCGCCGGTGTCGAAGCCCATAGCTTGGAGTTCTTTGCGGAAATAATCCGTGTTCTCCCACAAGCGTGCATGATGTTCAGGCTCGGTCATCAACACCTCAATCGCCGCTTTCTGAGCAGCGGCAACCCCCGGTGGCTGAGAGCCGGAGAGCAACCATGAGCGGGAGTGGTTGAGAGCGTGGGTGCGCATCATGTCGGTGCCGGCAAGAATGCCGCCTTGGACACCGAGCGCCTTGGAAAACGAACCGGTCTCAAAATCGACTTTTCCTTGGAGCTTGAAATGGTCAACGATGCCGGCTCCAGCGTCACCCAACACGCCTTCACCGTGGCAATCGTCCACGTACACCATCGCCCCGTGTTCTTCAGCAAGGGCGGTGACTTCGTCGAGCGGTGCAATGTCGCCATCCATGGAGAAGACGCCGTCGGTGATGATGAGTTTTCGTTCCGAGCCTTCATGTGCTTTGAGCACCGCTTCCAACTCGCCCATGTCGTTGTGGGCATAGACGGCTCGGGACGCTTTGGTCAAGCGAACCCCGTCGATGATGGACCCGTGGTTGAGGGCGTCGGAGATGATGACGTCGTTTGGGCCCGTGACCAAGGTCGGAATCAGGCCGACGTTGACGGTGTAACCTGCCGAATAAATGAGCGAGGCCTCGACGCCTTTGAATTCTGCCACTTTCTTTTCCGCTTCGAGGTGGATGTCCATGGTACCGGCGATGGCTCGCACCGAACCGCTTCCTGCCCCATAGGTGGCGGTGGCTTCCTGCATGGCAGCGACAACCTTTGGGTGGGTGGTCAAATTGAGGTAGTTGTTCGCCGACAGCATGATGGTGGGTTTCCCATCCATCTGGCAGCGCGGTTGATTTGGGCCTTCGAGCGTTGGCGGTTCCCACAACAACGATTTCTCGTTCAACTCGTCGTAGCGTGCTTTCATCCAGGACATATCACCGGGCATACCGTCACCTTGCTCAGACCTCAACGAAGCCTGTTCAAGGTCTTTTGTCCCCGGCCCGTTGCGTCAGCATGGCCTCAATGTCGGCATGAAGCACTTCCTGCCACGCGCCAAGGGGCAGGTTCAATTCCATCAGGTCGAGTTCACCGATGCTGCGTCGCTGCAAGGCCAAAACATCGTGACCTACCGCAGAGAACATTCGCCGGACCTGACGTTTTTTGCCTTCGTG
>JAURDW010000119.1 GCA_030827745.1 Candidatus Poseidonia sp. | reverse complement strand
AACCTCGTGTCCACGCTGTTACCCAACGGCTACGCTGTTGAATCCGCTCATCTGTCTATGAAACTGACATCGACGACGTTTGGAAACCCTACCATCGCCGTGTGGGAGAGCAGCCAAAATGATTGGGACGCAGAGGATGCGACTTGGTCAAGTTATGATGGTTCCAACGCATGGGATACGGCTGGTGCCAAAGGTTCAGAACGCGGCTCGCTTTTGGACAGTGTGAGCGTTGGTTCCTCCTTCTCTGAGGGGGACAGTGTGGAATGGAACGTCACGCTTGCGGTCCAAAACGCCATGCGAGAAGATCGTCGTGTGGATTTCATCGCAGGCATGCTCGGGGCTGGCTCCGGTGGCGCTCGAACCGCCTATTTCAGCACGGCAGAAGATTCCATGGCCAATCGACCTGAACTGACCTTCGTTTACGTGCCAGGTTCGGATGCACTGCCATCCAATCCAACGCCTTCGCTTCCGGCCAACGGCTCGTGGTCCATTGGTTCGGGCG
>JAURDW010000118.1 GCA_030827745.1 Candidatus Poseidonia sp. | reverse complement strand
AGAGGCCAAATTCAAGGAAGTTCAAGCCGCCTATGACGCCATCGGTACATCGGAGGCCCGTCGTGAATTTGACCAACAAGAACAGATGCGGAACATGTTCGGCGGTGGACGAGGCCGTGGCGGTCCGTCCATGAATTTCGGTGGCATGGGCGGCGGCATGGGCGGTGGCCTTGACGACCTGCTTGGACAGATGTTCGGTGGCGGTGGCGGCATGGGCGGCATGGGCGGGATGCCCAGACAAGCCCCTCGATCGGCGCCACGTCAGCAGCCCAAAGCAGCGACCATCAACGTGGGCCTTGACATCACGATGGCGCAAGCCGAAGAAGGCGGTGAGTTCACCTTCTCCTACAAACGATTCAAACGCCAAGGTACGAGCATGGAAACCAAACGCACCACCCTCAAACTTCGGTTAGACGGAGGGGTAACCCACGGCACGACCAAGACACTGAAAGGCCAAGGACATGACCACCCCGAGGGTGAGCGCGGCGATGTCGTGGTCACTGTGC
>JAURDW010000011.1 GCA_030827745.1 Candidatus Poseidonia sp. | reverse complement strand
TTTTGGAGTGCAGCCGAGCAACGTTGGAGGTCGTCTGCCTGGGTCCCGAGCATGTTCATCGCTTCCTCCAACCGGGGGCTCCATCCTCTATAGAAGTAGGCCATCAGGGGATTTTCTCCGTATTTACGCCGAGCGAAGCCCGCGGTGTTTCCCTCCGAGGGGCGACGTGGGAACTTGACGGTGCTGTTCTTCAAGCGGGATCACAGGGCGTGCACAATCAAGCCACAAAGGATGTGATTGAGGTGAGCTTTGAATCCGGCAAGTTGTTGATCCTGCACGGTTACCTCGGGGACTGAGGGAGAAACGAGCGAAGCATGGCGGAGTAATCACTTTCGCCGTCCCAGGCCTGAGCCTTTTCGTCGATGCGTGCGGCTTCAAGGGTCTGCTCAAGCCCGCCCCAATCCTCGATCAACTTGAGCCTGTGTGCAGCCTTGGGTGTGTATCCCGGCAGGAAGTTTCGCCAAAGAAATGGAATACGTCCCGGGGTGACTTGGTTGACGATACGGACGATGGACGTGTTGCACGTGGTCAGCAACGAGTGATACCACTCGGGATGCTCAGCAAGTTGGTTCAGCTTCGCAATCAAGCCAAGCAAGAGAGCCTTGTCTTTCCCCGGAGGTGTCACGGCCCGAAACATGTAATCCTTGTTTTTACGAGCGTGGGTTCGTAATCCGGTGACATCCCGCTCAAAGCCAACGAGCAGATAGAGTTCGTAAGCACGCCACATGCCGTCCCATGGATGGTAGCGCTCGCCTTGTTCCCGGCGCGTTTCAAACGAGAACGAAAGGCATGTCCCGTTTTCAAATTCAAACGTCAAGTACGTGTGGGCCAAGCCTTTCAAGGAATGGAAATGGTCAACCATGAACCAGATGTCTTTGAGTTCATCCAACCTCACCTTCACTTCGGGCTCCCAACGCTCATCACGGTCTCGGGTCGTTCGCCAAGTAAAATCCCGCACCATGCGGAAAGTGATGTCGTTGTCCACAACCGTTGCGGTGGTTAGGTGTTCACAATCGGCCGCCCAAACCAAGTCCAATGAGGGTTGCAAGGGACGAATCCGAGTACGCCAAACATAGACCAGACGAAGGACGAAGGCCGCAATGAACGCTGCACCGGCAAGTCCAGCCGTTTCAAGTGGCGTCATTCTTCCCACCCCTGCCAGATTTGCCAGGTTGCATCCCACCAATCCAATGCCCCGTCGGGGTGCTGGCGCCAAAGGACACCTTGGTCGTCGGTGATGGCAGGAAGGCCTCCGGCATCCGGTGTCCCGTCCGGCAACACCTGCGGAGCAGGGCCAAGATGAGGCAACTCAAGCGGCTCCAACCGGCGTTCTCGGACAAAGGCCATGAAGACCACAACCGTCACGATAAGCGCGAGGATGCCGATGGAAAGCCAGCCTACGGATTCGGTGGGGGTGTCTTCACCCAAGGATGCGGAGGGCGCGTTCGCCGTCTCGTTTCCAGACATGTCTGCGGAAGGAAGACGAATCAGATTCACCCCCTGCTTTGAGGTGATCATCTTGTCGTTCATGACCTCAAGCCCGATGAGGTATGCCCCAGCCGGAAGTTGAGAGCAATCCAACGATGTGGTGTTTGCGCCCTCGACGTGCTTGCCTTTGATGGTCCAGTGTTTGGTCCATGTCGAGGTGTCGGAGGTTGACTCGGCGACCATCGTGACTTTGCAAGGCAGATTCGTGGTGTTTTCATGGCCGAGGAGGGCCAGGGAAAATTCAGGTGCGGGGCGGTTGGTGATGGTGAAATTGAGCGTTGATTCCGCAGTTTGGCCCAGACCGTTTCGGTACGTTTCCTTCAGTGCATAGGACCCTGCTGGCCACGAGGAGCAGTCCAGTGTTTCGTGACCATCAAGCACGCTAAAAGGCGCACCGGAGAACGTCCGCACACCCGATGCCCCGTACCTCGGCCCCGTTTCATCGAGGAAGACCCGTTCGATTTGGCACGCCTCGCCGGTCTGAATCGCTTCGTTCGCCAGCAGGTTCAGCTGAACGGTCGGGACGCTGAGCGCTGGCGTGAGAACGAACGTGGGCAACGGGTTGGATGCGATGAACTCTCCATTTTCATCAAAGAAGTCCAACCGCAACCGGTGTTCACCTTTGGACCAAGCATCGTAGACCAAGGAGAGGTTCGTTTGACCCGAAAAAGAGACTTCAGCGACCTCAAGGACTTCCCGCTCCTTGTGGAGTCCGCGCAGTTTGACAATCAGGTCGTTTTGGGATGCCGTTGAGTTGAGGACAACCACGACGCGAATCGCATCGATGTCGCCGTCTTGGTCGGTGTCAATGGTGTCGTTGCGCAAGGCGAGGACGGTGAGACCCTGTTCCGCAAGACGCTCTTCGGTCGTCAATTCACCCGCCACCGTAGCCAACGGCCCGCAAAGGGTGAGCAGGAAGAGGACAACGGCGGCCCACGCCGTGCTACGCATGACCATCACCCCCCGGCAAGAGCGGCAGCGGCGGAAGTTCGTCAATAGGAATCAGTTGAGGAACAGGTTGAGGAACCTCTGCTGACATCAGCAAATCCATTTCCTTCGTGGCCATGATTTGCTCCATGTAGGCCGCACGGCGGCGAGAGCCTCGAACGATCAGTGCACCCAAGGCACCGAGGAGAAATCCGGTCCCGATGACGGCATAGGTCAGCCAGGATGCTGCCGGGTCCTCGCCCATGATGGCAATGGCTGCGGCCAATTCTCCGTATTCGTTGGACCAGCCGTCACCGTTGTCGTCTGGGCAACCTTGGACGTCCCGTTTCGAGGTGCCTGGCTCATCGGGACAATCGTCGCGAAACGCTCCGAGAGGAAGGTCTCCAAAACCGTCTTGGTCGGAATCTCGCCACTGCAAGGCTTCGGTGGGAAAAGCATCGCCACTCCCGTAGGGGTGCGCAGGCCAGGAGGGCGAAGGGTCGGACCAGCCGTCGCCGTCGGTGTCCCTGCAACCGAGGCGATCAAGCAAGGATGTCCCTCGTGTTTCGGGACAGGCGTCGCCTTGATGCCCCGCAAGGCGGTCGCCATAACCGTCCCCGTCGGAGTCGCGCCATTGAGAGGGTTCGTGGATGAAGGCATCCCCAAGGTCGGACCAGCCGTCGCCGTCGGTGTCCTTGCAGCCCCAGCGGTCACCGCCTGATGAAGGGCCGACGGAGGTGCCAGCGATGTCAGGACAGACATCGGCAGTGGTGCCTCGCGGGTTGTCCCCCCGGCCGTCACCGTCGCCGTCGTGCCATTGGGTCGGGTCTTGAGGCCATGCATCGCCGGAGCCTCCCGGGCTTGCCAGCCAGGAAGCGGTGGGGTCCGACCATCCATCTCCATCGGCATCGGGGCACCCCCAGCGATCAAAGGTCGAGTTTCCGAGCGTGGTACGGCAACCGTCGGGTCGGTACGATGGGCGCCAGGTCTGGCCGTCAAAATACTCGGTATTGTCACCGAAACCATCGTCGTCCGTGTCGTGCCATTGCGAAGCGTCTTCGGGAAAAGCGTCGGCAAATCCCGTCGGATGGGACGCCCACAATTCAGTTGGGTCGGAATAGCCGTCGCTGTCCACATCACGACAGCCCAAGCGGTCAAAGCGGCTGATCCATCCAGAATCGACCTCTTCTGGCGTGGATTCGGGGCAGACATCGCCTTCAAATCCGGTCAGGTTATCCCCGTAGCCGTCGCCATCGGTGTCCCGGAATTGGGATGGAACAAAGGGAAAATCATCGATTTGTGTTGCCCCGTAGGTTTGGTTGTCCCCCCAACCGTCGCGGTCCGTGTCGCGCCATTGGGTCGGGTTGAAGGGGAAATCATCAATCCGCTTCGCTCCGAGGGTTTGATTGTCTCCCCAACCGTCACGGTCGGTATCCAACCACTGCGTGGGCTCGGTCGGGAAGGCATCGGACCCGTTCTCTTGTGTCCAGTTTTCATCCCCGTCGGAGTAAGCGTCCCCGTCAGCGTCGGGGCAACCAAAACGGTCGGCAAAAGAGCCACCTCGGACAAACGGGCAAGCGTCTGGGGTGGTGGCGTTGTCAACGAAGAGGCCGATACCCCACTCGTGACGCGTCGCATTGAGCGTTGCATCGGCCCAGTTGTCACCGTAGCCGTCATCGTCGGTGTCGTTCCACTGCGTCATGTCGTTTGCGAAAGCGTCGGCATGACCCACCGGGTGGGCGAACCATGGAACGAAACCGTTCAAGCCGGCGGGGTCAGGGTCAGAAAACCCGTCGCCGTCCGTGTCAATGCATCCGAATCGATCCGCTGAGGAATAGCCGCGGCTGTAGGTGCAATGGTCGCCCTGAAAGCCTTCGAGGTTGTCACCGTACCCGTCGTTGTCGGAGTCCAACCATTGCGAGGCATCGTTGGAAAAAGCATCAGCGCCGTTCTGCACACCCCATCCCCCGTCGGGGTTGGACCAACCGTCCCCGTCGTCATCTGTGCATCCTTTTCGGTCGTTGGTGGAGGTCCCCACCAACACGACACAATCGTCTTCGGTGTCAACGAAACCGTCCTCGTCCGTGTCTCGGTTGGTCTTGTCGATGCTTGGGGTGAGTGTGTAGTCAAATCCGTCGTTGCACCACGAATCCCCACCCTCCACCTTGAGCAAAATTTCGCCTGCCGTGGCAAGGGTGGTTGAAAGCGAGGCTGTCGGGTTGGTGTCGTCAACATTGGAGGTCACCGAACCCATCGTAAACGTTCCAATCCACCCGTCACCGGGGCACCACCAAGCGGCGTTGTTCATGCTACCGGAAAAGGAAACTCGGACGATATCGCCCTTCTTCCCCTGAATCTTCCAGTAGTCCGTCTTGTCGTTGGGTGAGCAACCGTCTGGGTCGCAGACATACCCGCTGGAGGAAACACCGTCGGTCAGACCGTTCGCGCTCGTTGGGGAGTTGTCGGCTGCTGCGGTGGGAAGGATGCTCAAGAGAAACGCCGCGAGAAGGGCCACCACGAGGGTGCGACGCATGGTTGCTGATGGCCTCTTGGATTATCAAAACCACCCCTGCAAAAGTTTGGGATGAAGCGGTTCATTTCTGGCGGCCGAGGCATTGCCGAAGACAGGTTTCGAGCTCTTCGTGTTCGAAGATGTAGCCACTTTCCAACAAACGGTTGGGCAAAACCCGTTGGCCGTCCAGCACCAAAGCTTGGGCCATTTCCCCCAGCAACAGACGTAGGGCGAAACCGGGTGCAGGGGCAAAAGCAGGACGTCGCAGCACCCGTCCCAGCGTTTTTGCGTATGTTTTTTGCGTCACAGGCGAAGGAGCGGTGAGGTTGTACACACCGTCGCACGATGACGTCATCATCAGGTGATGCGTGGCGTAAATCTGGTCCGCAAGGGAAATCCACGAATAGTACTGTTTTCCCCCTCCAGCAGGCCCGCCACCGCCGAGTTTGGTGGGCAGCAGCAGTTTCTGAAGGGCACCGCCCATCGGCGTGGTGACGATGCCTGTTCGAAGGAAGACGGTTCGGATGCCTGCATCGACAGCAGGCTGGGCTGCCGCTTCCCAGGCCACGCAGGTTTCCGCCAAGAAGTTCTCTCCGGGAGATGAGGATTCGCTCAGCGCCTCATCCCCTCGGTTGCCGTAATAGCCGATGGCAGACCCGCAAAGGAAGGCACCCGGTGGCTGCTCAAGGGAGGCTAAAGATTGTGCAAGATGTGCGGTCGGAACGGTTCGACTGCTGACGATGAGGTCTTTGCGTTTGGCGTTCCAGCGCTTGTCCCCGATGCCAGCACCAGCGAGGTGAATCACGGTGTCAAACCCGTTCAAATCACCTTCCAGAACCTCACCGGTGCGGTCGTTCCACACGACCACGTCGTCGTTTTTGGCATCGTCTGGCAAAACGGTTGAAGGCCGGACCAAGCGGGTGACCGAATGGCCAGCAGCAGCCAAGAAGGCGCACAACTGCAGGCCGATGAGGCCCGTTGAACCGCTCACCAAAACCTTCTGACGCGGCAGATGGGCAAAGGCCTTGATGCGACGTAAGTCGCTTTGCACGCGGTCTGTGCGGTAGGCAAACATTTGGTTCAGACGCCCTTTTACAGTGAAAGGCGCGGTCCAAAACGTCAGCGGATGAAAGGGCAAACGCCACTGGACGGAGTCGCAAAGTTCGCTTGACGAAGCGTCAATTGGCTTGAAACGGTGCTCGTGGTCCCACGCACCAAAGGGTCCTTTTTCCATAACATCGTTGAACACTTCGCCCGGCTTGACGCCGTGGTGACGGGCCACCCACATGGGTCGCAGAGGGCCAAGGCGAATGCGAAAACGGGTGCGAGCGTCGTCCACGAGGGCCCCGGCTTCAACCGGTTGAATCCCTTCCCATTCCGGCATGATACGTCGGAACGCCCCCGGGCTGTCGTACCATGCCCAAAGGTCCTCAACGGGGACCTCAAAACGGGCGGTGTGTTGGTAAACGGGCATGGCGAAACCTCATTGATGGGTGGAATAGAACCCCGGGCCCGAACCCAGCAGCGTGGATTGACGAGCATCGCCGTTGTACCTTTCAACGTAGGCTTTGGTTTTGAACTTGCGAGCGGTTGATGCGCTGGTCATGCAACGGATTTTGCCGTAAACCGCACGTTCGGTCCAGCCGCGGTCAAACTTCCCTAACACCCAGCCGATGCCCGTGTACGAGTTGGGGTCGCGGCCGTCCAATGCCCACCGGTCGTTCAACGCAATCATCCATTCCATCGCAACTTGGGGCGAGGGCGACCACTCGAGAATTTTCTTCCCCCAGAGCATTCGGAGGTAATTGTGGATGATGCCCTCCTGCCGAAGTTGGTTTTGTGCTGCGTTCCACAGCGGGTCATGCGTTCTGGCGGATTCCAATTCCTCAAACGAATACAGGTAGGGGCGGTCGTCAGCAGCATGTTCGGCGAGGGTCGTTTGCGCCCATTGAGGAAGAGATTCGTATGCCGTGTGATTCTCGATCATGGCACAGTGGATGAAACCGATGTCCCGCCAGGTGATGATTTGATCGAGGAAGGCCTCCACCGGTTCGGGAAGTCCCCACCATCCGTTTCGGCGCCCGTCGTTGGGCGGGTTGACGAGGCTGACATCCCATTGATGGTGGGTGAAGAGGTCGTGAAGGATGGCGTGGACGCTGATGTGGCCAAAATGCAACCAAGGCGAGAGCCCGCTCGCTCCTCGCTCTTGAGGGTGGTTTCGCATTTCGTGGTATGCCGCAAGGCGACTGGAAAAGAATTCTTTCCAGCGACGACGACCCTCGAGGTGGCCACCCCGTTTTCCAATGACGGGTTCGACCTCATGGTCGATGCTCAGCGTTGAAAGGGCAACCCTCCCGACATCGCCGCCTTCGGCGACCCTCCACAAAAACTCGTAGGGGGTCGGTGGCGTGTTGGTTTCGGAAAACACAGCTTGGACAATTTCTGGAGGAAGAGCGGGCAAGTCTCCCGTTGACCGAAGGGGTTTCGCCTCGGGAAACTCATGCATGTGTTCCCGAATGGTCTTGTGGAGGTGTCGCCGCAGCGAGTAAGCCGTTGAGAAATCTCGGCCTTGTGCCCGCATGGCCATGAAACCGTTGGAATCGACCACGTGGACCTCACACGGCTTAACGGCGATCGCCGTGTTCAGCACGTGCTTGGGGTAATACGTTGGGTAATCATCGATCACGCATGCACGAGCCCGCTGGAGCCAGCCTTTGAGTAGCCCAGAGGCCTCTTTGCGTTTGGTTTCAACGTAGGGGACATAGGTGACGCCCGAGTTGCTGAAACTGTCGCGGTTGTCTATCATTCCTTGAAGCACGAAGGTTGAGATGCGGTCGTTCGCCCATCGGTGTTGAAGAGCCAAACACTCCACAACCAAGAGCGGGAGATCATGGTCCCGGGCGAGGTTGATGGCATGATCGAGAGCATGGTTCCAGTGCGGTCGCCTGGCAGCCGTCATCCAGTAAACGACCACATCGCCATCAGGGTTTGGCTCGCCGTGAATTTGAAGCCGGGTGGATGGGATCATGGTGCTCACCGATGCTCCCGTTGTCTGGTGTGGCCCGACCGGTAGACGGCGTAAGGACCGCTCCGTGGCGTCAAGCCGTCTTGATGAAGGGTAACGGCATGCTGCGTGAGGCCGTCGATGGCGAGTTGATGCATCGTTTCAGAGACCCATTCAACGGTTGTGAGTTCGTTGAGAGAGAACCAAGCAACCGAGGAGATTTCATCTGCGTCACCTCGAAGTGTTCCGTGGTTGGCTTCGACCTCGTAGCAAAGGAAAACTGCGGGCCCGTCCTTGCGCAACGCCGTGCGAACGCCGGCAAGACCGACGACGGTCCCACTCAGCCCCGTTTCCTCATCAAGTTCCCGAACGGCAGCGGCTTCTGGACTTTCGTTGGCCTCAACGTGACCCTTTGGCAACCCCCACCGGCCACGGTGCCGCCCGTTGGCTTCTTGGACCAGCAAGACCTTGCCTTCTCGTACAACACGAGCGGCAACGCCAAGGTCACACAGCAGATGGGCCATTGCCCTTCATCTGTCGCATACCGTATATGAAGAACGGTTTCGTCCCAGTAGAGGAAAAAGACGATGTTTTATATACAAATTGAACAGATTTTCTAACATGCTCGGGACGCCACATCCATCAAAGACACTCCAGCCTGAAGCGGAAGCCCTTCTGCCCACCAAGCACGGTGAATTCAAAATCCGTGCCTTCCGTGACCCCAGCAGCCTTCAGGAGCACTGCGTGCTCTATGTTGGAGAACTCTCCGAGGGCACCCCCTTGGTTCGAATTCACTCGGAATGCCTGACCGGAGATGCGTTTGGATCCCAGCGATGCGATTGCGGACCCCAACTCGAAGCCTCCATGAAAGCGATTCAAGAGGCGGGTCACGGTGCTGTGGTCTACATGCGACAAGAAGGCCGAGGCATCGGTTTGTACGCCAAGATGCAAGCCTATGCCCTCCAGGACGAGGGGTACGACACGCTGGATGCCAACCTCGCCCTCGGCCTCCCGGCTGATGCTCGCCGGTACGACTTCGCCGCCGAAATGCTGTACGCCATGGGCGTTACGGACATCGAGTTGGCAACCAACAACCCGGACAAGCGACAGCAGTTGCTCGACAACGGCATCAACGTCGTCAATCGCGTCCCCATCATCGTCGGGCAGTGCGCCCACAACCGTTCCTATCTTTCCACGAAAGCGGCACGAATGGGCCACATTCTCCCCTTCTGAGGCCGCCAAGATGAAAGCAACGCTCGTGGGCCAAAAAGCGCCAAATTTTCTCCTCGAAGACGACCAAGGAACGACTTTTGACAGCGAATCGCTGAACGGTACTTGGCGCATTGTTTTCTTCTACTCCAGGCACAACTCCCCAACATGCAAGCGGGGATGCTTGACCTTCAAAGAGCAACACGATTTGTTTGCCTCGGCCGGTTGTTCCATTGTGGGCATCGGCCCTGGTTCGGTTGAGGGGTTGGCCTCGTTCAAGGCCGAATTGGGCGACCTCCCGTTCCCCCTGCTTGCCGACCCCGAGCGCGAAGTTGGAAAGCGCTTCAATGTCCCCCTTCACGTGGGCCAATTCCCGGCAAAATCCTCCTTCCTCATCGGACCTGACGACACCATCCGTTACATCTACGACTGGCTCTTCCGTCCACGACGCCACGTTGCCAAAATCTTAGCCGACATTTCCAAAGTCACGGGGGACGCGTGAGTGTGGGACGAATTGCTCTTGGAAGCGGGCTTGAACGAACGTGAGGTCCGCTCGATCATGATTCTCGGTTCTCGCCCGAAGATGAAAGCCTCCGAACTGGCTAAGGAACTGAACACAACGCGTCTTGACGCCTACAACAGCTTATCGCGACTTCAAGAAATGGGCATCGTCACCGCCACTGCGGACCGACCGATGTTGTTCTCCAGCCTGCGGATTAACGAGGCCATGGAACACATCATTCAGTCAAGAAAACAGCAACTTGACCGCCTCGTGGAAGGGTTCGAAGACCTTTCCAAAGGCATCACGGAAACCGACGCCTCCTACGAGAAGCAACGGCGCGACATCGACGATCCTCGGTTCGCCGTGCTCAAGGAACGCAACCACATCTACAACCGGCTGCAAAAAATGGCCAACGACGCCGAAGAACGCCTCATTCTTCTTCTCGGTCAATTCGGCATCCTCCACCTGTGCCGAAACCCGGAGGCGTTGGAAGCCGTGAACACTGCCGCCGTTCGTGGCGTTGTGGTGCAAGTCATCACCCACCTCGACGGCCGCACCTTGCGCTTTTTTGACCAGTTGAACAAGAGCATTGAAGTTCGCCACTCCGATGAATTGGATTCCCTCGGGTTCGTCCAGGACCAGTCAGAGGTCATCCAATACCTCAACATCGAGGACAACCCCGTTGGCCGAGGCAAAGAAGATGCGGCCCTCATCATTGAGTCCGGACCTTTTTCCCAAGCCCACCTTCACCTCATCGACGCGATTTGGGAAGGAGCGGTCTCGCTTGACACGGCCCGAGCCCGCTTCACGGAAAACCAGATCAACGACCCGCTTCGATTGACCATCGGCGAAGGCTCGTTTCTCAAGAACGTCTCCGTGGCTCTCGGCTTTGACGGAGAACTGCCAGACGAAGACACACCGTTTGACCCTGAGGCGTTCTTCGCGGCAGGCAACGAGGTCAATGAGGCCCGCATGCGCCTGACCGAAGGAAAATTGTCCAACCTCAAAGTCCTCGGCATTGACATCGGCCGAATGTTGCGTCAAATCGGCAACCGTGTTGGGCAAGAAATTGCCTTCTCCCTCCGCTCTATAGAAAATGACATCGAGTTCCTCGACGAGATGATGGACTGGTGGGAGCACGCTGGCTTGGGCTTGCTTCAATACGATGTTGACCCGCAGTTCCACGTCGTCGTCGGCTTGAACCATCCTCCGGTGGACGACCCTGACGCTCTCCCCATGTGGCAGATGGACGACGGCATCATCGAAGGCGCCCTTTCCAATCGGTTTGCCAAAGACGCCAATGTGGTCATCCAACGGGTTGACGGAAGCGGCTCGAAAGACGACCTCTGGCACTACCTGATTCATCGCCACGAATTGAACACCATTGAGCTGAGCGACTGAGGGTGCTGATGCATGAAACTGTTGACATTTATCCGCTTCTTTCGCCAATTGAAGGGCAAAAAACCGGTGGATATCGAGCGGATTCAGTCCATGGGACTGCTTGCGGTCAAGCTCGGCCAAATTTTTGCTCTTCGACCCGATCTCATCGAACCGCAGCGTTGCATTGAACTTCAGCGCTTGTACAGCAGAGCCGCCACGATTCCCGAAGAAGATTCACAGGCTTTGCTTGCAAAGTTCGCACCCCCCGGCTTCACCGACCATTTTACCCACATCGAAACAACCCCGTTTGCTGCGGCCAGCATCGGTCAAATTCACCGTGCGGTCCTCAAGGACGGGACGAAGGTCGTGGTGAAGATCATCAAGGCCGATTTTGAGGCTTCGTTCCGGCGTGATGTCCGTCGAATGAAACGGTGGATTCGCTTGGGCTTGTTCTTCAACCCACGGCTTCGCAAGGTCGGCAACCCCATTGGCTTGTTGGCCCACATCGAGGATTACACCCTTCGGGAACTTGACCTCACAAACGAAATCGTTGGCAGGAACAATCTCTTGGCGAAAGCCGCCGAGGTGGAGAAACATTTCCCGATGCCCAAGCTCAAATTTCCCGTCATGTGGGAGGAGATTTCCAACCAACGCGTCCTCGTCATGGAAGAAGTTACCTCGCCAACCCTTGAAGACCACCTGGAAGGTGGAAACATGGCGTGGGAGGACATGCTCGAGTTGTTCCGCATCCACGGAGCCTTCATGTTTGGTCTTGGAACCTTTCACGGGGACCTGCACCCCGGCAACGCCATGATGGACGAAAACGGGAACTTCTTCTTCATCGATACTGGAGCCATCTGCCATGCACCCGAACATGTGCGGAACGCTCTGTTTGGTTTCTTCTATTTCCTGGCGAGAGGAGAACTCAAGAACGCTTTCGACGCCATGTTGACCATGGCCGCTGTCCAACCTACAGGGGCAACCCTTGAGACCTATTATCGCTCGATGGGTGAACTCTACGACGGTTTTGTTGGTACGTCGGTGAGTGAGGTTTCGTTAACCGAGCAAATGATGAAGACGGTGAAGGCGGCGGTTCTCGCAGGATGTGCGTTTGGCGAGGAAGCCTTTCCCATCATTCGCTCGCTCATGTACATGGACGGCATGGTCCTGAAAGGACATCCTGAAGTGGATTTGATCAGTTCAATGGGCCCGTATTTGGATGAATTTTCGGTGCTGATTGACCCGCACGCCATTCTCAATCCGTCGGCTTAAAGTGTTATTTTTGGCGTTTTTTTTACGAACAAAAACCCGCCTTTATATGGACCACCCGAAGTGGTCATGTTATGTCAGCCACCGCTACGCCTTCCGTTGCGATTATTGGAGCAGGTCCCGGAGGTCTCGCCTCTGCTCTTCTCCTTGCGAAGGCGGGCGTTGATGTGACGGTCTTTGAACGGTCTTCTGCAGTCGGTGGCAGGAACAAAGTGTTCGACCGGGATGGTTTCAAATTTGACCTCGGTCCGACGTTCTTTCACTACCCCGAAGTCATTGAAGACATCTTCAAAGCCATTGGCATGGATGCGCATGAAGAACTCAACCTTCACAAACTGGACTTGAATTATCGACTCATTTTCGGAAAAGGGGGCCGTTTGGACTGCACCAGTGACCTCGATGAGATGACCGAGCGCATCCGAACGTTGTCTGGGGACCGAAACGCCACGGCCTTCCAGCGCTACGTCACGGACAACCGAATGAAATTGGCGAAATCCAAGGCCTGCCTCCAGGAACCTTGGTACGGACCATCGGACTTGCTCTCGAAGCGAGCGATGCGGGTCGCTGGCGTGCTGCGACCTCAGCGTTCCGTGGCGAAGGACCTGATGAAGCTCTTTGACGACGACCGTTTGATGTTGGCGATGTCCTTCCAGACAAAATACCTCGGCATGTCGCCTTTCAACTGCCCCAGCCTGTTCACGATGTTGGCCTTCCTCGAATATGAGTACGGTATCTTCCACCCGCTCGGTGGTCTCGGAAGCGTGAGCGAGCGTATGGCGGCCATCGCCAGGGACCTCGGCGTGACCTTTCGCATGAACGAAGCGGTTGATTCGGTCATCATGGATGGGAAAACCATCACCGGTGTGCGCACAGCGAAAGGCGAATTTATGGCCGACCGCGTGGTCATGAACGCTGACTTTGCCAACGGTATGACACAACTTTTCCCCGACAAGGTTCGCAAAAAGTGGTCCAACAAGAAACTGGACAACAAGAAATACTCCTGTTCAACCTTCATGCTCTACCTCGGCGTTGACCGAACGTACGATGAACTTCCTCACCACCAAATCTACGCTTCAGCCACCTACGAGAACAACCTCGAGGACATTGAGAAGCATCACCGTTTGACGTGGGACGACCCCTCAGTGTACGTCCAAAACGCCTCGGTGACCGACCCGAGCCTCGCTCCGGAAGGGTGTTCCACCGTGTATGCACTCGTCCCCGTTTCCCATGTTCACGAAAACATTGACTGGTCCAAAGAAAAGGACGCGTACCGCGACCGTATTTTGGAACAGATCGAAGCCAAATTGGGCTTTGAGAACCTCAAAGACCACATCGTGACTGAAATGGTCATCACCCCTGAAGACTGGGGCGACCACTGCTACCGTGGAGCCGTGTTTAACCTCGCTCACGGCCTTGACCAGATGCTTTGGCGACGTCCAAAGAATCAATTCGACGAAATCAACAACCTCTACCTCGTCGGTGGAGGCACCCACCCCGGCAGTGGCCTTCCCGTGATCTACGAGTCGGCCCGCATCAGCAGCAAACTCTTGTTGGACAGTTTGGGGATTATCCCCGACTGGAACGGTGTGGACACATGGTTTGAGAGCAGGAAGCGAAGCAAGCAAGGCCGTGCGGCGCTCAACAAAACCTCAAAAGAGCCTTCCACCGGAACACCAACATCTGCTTGAGGGTGATACCGTGAAGACCTTGCTTCTCAACAACGCATACGCCTATTGCGAGGCCGTTTGCAGAGAGGCATCAACGACGTTTTACTCATCCTTTAGCGCCCTTCAAATCGAGAAGCGAAAGGCGGTCCACGCCGTCTACGCCTTGTGCCGTTGGGTGGACGATATCGTTGACGGCGACGAAGAGCCAAACGTCAACCACACCCCCTTCCTGGAGGCCGCAACCAACCAACGACAAGCACTCGTGGAAGAGATTCACGTCGGAAAGACGCCGGTGTTGCCGGCAGAAGAACACCGGCAACGGCTGATGGCCCTGACCGAGATTCGAATGAAGTTGGGGCAAGTCTACGAGCAAACCATCACGGCCAACGATCATCCGATTTTCATCGCCCTTCAGGATGTTGTCGCTCGCTATCCCATCAAACTCAACGATTTTGAAACCGTGCTGGAAGGCATGGAAGACGACCTCTATCCGGTTCAAAACCAATCTTGGGACGAACTTCGCTCGTATTGCTACAAAGTGGCCTCAGCCGTCGGCCTCATCCTCATCGAAATTTACGGATACGAAGACCGCGCTGCTCGACTTCACGCCATCGACCTCGGCATCCAAATGCAACTGATCAACGTCTTGCGGGACATCAACGAAGACATGGAACGGGGCCGCGTCTACCTGCCCGAAGAAGTTCTGGAATCCCACAACATCTCGGTGGAAATGCTCAAGCAGGAAAACATCGCTCAATCCCTCGCTTGGCGCAGCTTCATGGTCGAATACCTCGAGGTCATCAAGCGCCACCAATCCTCAGCGTCCCTCCTTTTCGGTTACCTCGATGCTCGGGCACGCGTTCAGCCGGAAATCATGGCCGATGCATACGCCTCAATTCTCAGCGAAATCGTTCGAAGGTCGGGCGACGTCTTCAGCCAACCGGTCCGTTTGTCAACGTGGCGCAAAGCGATGTTTGCGCTCCGCCTCAGCCTGCGAAAACTCCGAGCGCGATACTTTGCTTGACCTCTTCACGGACACCCGCCCCTCCAAGGGAGGGGACTGACTTGCTTCTCGTCCGCAGCGCCATGTCTTGATGGAGTCGCACTGCGCTGGTGGGCGACATCACTCGTCGAGCAAGGGAATCAACGAGCCAAAGTCTTCGTAGAGGCTGGGACCGCTTGCCAAGTAATACACCGAACCGCGCCCGTCTCGTGAATCCTGAGCAGTAGCGTTCTCGTTGGTGGCGCATTCTCCAGTGCACCCGTCGGCAAAGGCGACGTAGACGCGCCCCTCACGGTCGATGTGAAGGTCGTTGAAATCAAGCAGGTTGCGGTTGGAACCGCCGATGTCACGGCAGTCGCCCGAATTCAAACAGATGGAGCCCACCTGAACGGGGTCGTCGGTGACCCGGTAGGTGTGGAAGGTGGGGTTTTCATCCAAGGCGTTGAGGCTGAACGTGATGTAGAGGTGGTAGGTGGCGTTGTTTGGCGCATAGTGGGCGTTGCCGTTCCACGGGTTGCCGTCGATGTCGGACTGGTTGAGCATTTCTTCATTCTCGCTGCCCAGGTAGGTCACGGCGATACGGCCAGCATCGCCTGCATCGGTTTGCGGAAAGACCGAGGAGATGACATTCACTGGGGAGATGCGAATGCTCTCTTGGTCCCATGTTTCGCCCGAGTCAAAGGAGCGGGACATGTAGACGCCTTCGTCACCGCCCGTCCACACGTGGTAAGCGTTGGAATCCGTATCTGCAGAAACTTCGGAGTTCTTGCGGGGGTTGGGGGTTCCGGTGTCTTCACCCATCGTACGTTCAAACCACGAAAAGCCGTTGTCTTTCGAGACGATGACGGTGGGCGTGGCCACACGAGGCGTCACGTAGACCGTACCGTCGGGTGCCGTGGAAATGGCTCCGTGCAGACCGCCGTTGGTCGTGGCGAGGCCGATGATTTGGCCACCCAACTCAAAGGTCGCTCCGCCGTCCACACTCGTGAAGCAGAAAATACCTGCGAGTTTGTTGTAGCAGTAGTACACTGCGGTTTCGTAGAAGTTGCTTGTGATTTGACCCAGGGCACCGTAACCGCTGTCCGTCCACGGACCGCTGGCCAGTTTGATGTGGTCGTTGATCGGCGTTGTACCTGAATCGTGCGGGTTGCCCATCCAGGTCTCGCCATCGTCGTCGCTCCAACAAATCCAAGATGTTTCAAGCCCGATCATCTGCACGCCAAAGACACGGTCGGTGATGGGGTCCACCCACCCGTAGGGGTCGCTGGTGGTGGGCGAGCACATGACGGGGTCTTGGGATTCCACCCACGATGCGCCGTAATCGCATGAGCGCATGACCTTCTCCATAGCGATGAAAAAGATGCATCCGCTCGAGGTGATACCGATGCTGGGCTCCTTGCCCGTCTCGCCCACATCGCTGAACTGGAAGGTCATGGGTTCCACCTCCACTTCGATGAGCTGACCGGTTTTGTCGGTCACAAACACCCGCCGTTCCTCGGCGTCCTCCACAACCGTAGGCGCCACCGATTCGTCCTCGCCGAAGCAACCCGACAGAGACATCATGACCACCATCAAAGAAAGTAGGACGGCGTTGGATTTCATGGCCCTCCGAGCGGCTTTCCCAATAATGACCTTCCGATGGGAGGTTCTGCTCATGAAAGCATGCTTTCGTATATCGCTTCGTAGGCCGCAGCGTTGTGCTCGTAGGTGTAGCGTTCCAGCACCCGCTCCCGCCCACGCACCATCCGTTGGGTTCGCTCTTGAGGCTCAGCGAGGCATCGGTTCACCGCTCGAGCCAGGTCATCGTGGTCCCCGCACGTAAAAAGTTCGCCAACCTCGTCGTCAATCATCTCGGTTAGCGGGGCTTGGTTTACCGTTACGACCGGCGTGCCGCTCGCCAAGGCTTCGAGAGGGATGAGCCCTTGGCCCTCGTAGTACGAGGGGTAAACGACGGCATCGGCGGCGCGGAAATGCAGCGCCAGCCGGTCAAAACTCATCCCGGGTTGAATGTGAACGGCGTGAGCAATACCCAAGCGTTTTGCTTGACGCATCAGGGTCCGACGCATGTGCCCGCGTCCGATGATCACCAAGCGGGCACCCGGATGCTGCTTGAGCACACCGGGCATGGCTCGAAGCAAGGTGCGATGGCCTTTCCTGGCGACCAAACGACCCACCGCCAAAAGGAGCGGGGTTTTGGTCGCCGCCTCACCGTTCAAGGCCGCTTCATCGGCAGCGTCGTACGATTTGCGAAGTTCTTCGTACGCAAGTTGTTCCTCTTCGTGGTCGTGGTTCATCGGACGAAACACTTTGTGATCAACGCCGTAGAGCACCGTTTCGCACCACCAATCTTCGGGAGGTCGATACCAACGTTCAAACTCGGCTTTGGTTGAATCGGAAATGGCGACGCAGGCCGTGGACCCTTCAACGCCCGCTTGTTCGTAGCGAGCGTAATAGCCTCCAGTCAACAGGATGGCGAGGTCGTTGGGGTTTTTCCAGGTGGCCGCTTCCTTGTGCTGAGCGGCCAATTTCATGCCCTCCCGCTCGCCAACCCAACTGCCGTTGAGGGCGGAAACCACCGGAGCGATGTGTTCCTCTACCCAGCGGTATTCCTTGAGCGTCCAACTCACCAACGGCAGCAAGGTGTGAACCACGTCCACCGGTTTGACCTGATGGAGGCGGCGCAGTTCAACGAGCGCATGCTTGCCGTAGGAACGCGTGAACATCATCGGCGCTTTCAGCCACGGGACTTGAAGCACGCTGACGCCAGGCTGTTGAGGCGTGGCCTGCGCGTGGGTTCGGGTGATGACGGTGACGTCATGGCCACGGGCGGCCAAGTGCCCGGCGAGGTGATACACGACCGAGCCGATTCCTCCCCACCGGGGTGGATATTCACCGGACACCATGGCGATGTGCATCAAGAAGACGAAGCCGCTTCCGCATTTGAAGGTCATTGAAACCGGACATCATGCAAGCCCCGGCGGGAAGCCAAACCTTTGAAGGACGAGGCTTGAGTGCGTGAAGCATGGGCGAAGTGCTTCCCGTGTCCGTCACGGTGATTTTACCCACGCGTAACGAAGAGGAGGCTTTGGGCCCCACCATCGACGCCATCCCGCGAGGCTGGTGCAAAGACCTCGAAATCATGATCGTGGACGGGAACTCCTCCGACCGCACCCGGGAAATTGCGCTTGAGAAAGACATTCGGGTGCACTTGGAGCCTCGCAAGGGTTACGGCCGAGCCTATCGGACGGGCTTTGAGGTGGCCAAAAACGACATCATCGTCACGATGGATGCCGACTGCACCTACCCCGCTGAACTCGTCCCCGAACTTGTGAAGCGGCTGCTTGACGATGACCTTGACTTCATCACCTGCGACCGACTTTCGCTTGCAGAGGACGGGTCCATGTCGGGCCTTCACGGATTCGGCAACTGGGCGCTCTCCTTCACCGCCCGAATGCTCTTCTGGTACGGCATCAAGGATTCACAAACCGGCATGTGGGTCTTCCGCAAGTCCATCTTTGAAAACGAAAAGATGCGACCCACCAACGACGGCATGCCGTTGAGCGAGGAAATCAAAATTCTTGCTCGTCGCCACCTCGGCAAGAAAAAAGCCATCGAAATATCCGTCCCCTACCGACCTCGCGTGGGTGATGCCGAGATTCACACGTGGGGCGACGGTTGGAAGAACTTCAAGTTCCTCTTTTTGCGACGCCTCGGTTTGAATCGGACCCGAACGCCTTGGGGAGGGCTGCCCAACAACCCGGATTCGTTGAACGGTGATTTGCCCGAACAGGGATGAACCGTTGATTCGGCCATCGCTGTAGGCTTGTGTGACTGCCCGTACGACGTGAACGCGCAGGTGAAGTTCAGAGTCCTTCTTCGAGGGTGGCCTCCACCTCGTTTGTGCCGTCGATGACGTTCGCCTCAAGTGACGGGACGTTCTTCGGACCAGCGTCGTTTGATGCAGGGCCTTTGAACGCGTCCCAGGAAGTCAGCAGGTCGAGTTCTTCGGCGGAGCGGCGGCGACGTTGAACAACGAAGCCGAGAAGCAATGCGAGACCAAGCAGGCCCGCAGCACCGACCGCAAACGCAGCGATGCGTCCGTCTTCTTCGGCTTCCTCAACGACAAGGTTTCTTGAGACAAAATCGATGTTCGCACGTTCGCCGACGCCGTCTTTTGCGATGACCTTGAGCAACGGTCGTCCGGTTGATTCCGGTCGCCATTCAACCACGCCTTCCCAAACGCCGTCACCGTCGGCGTCCGAGAGGTTCACCTCCCACTGCTGGATGTTGTGCGTGATGTTCACACGCACGTCCTGCGTGGTTCCGTCGGGATCGCTTAAGGAAATCTGAACCGTCAAGAACGAAAGTTCGTTTTCAACAAAGGTTTCAGAACTCAACACCAAGGAATCGCGGTCAAGTTCGGGCAAGCTGGATTGCATCGTGATGTTGACGTGTTCTTCAGCCCAATTCCCACGAGCGTCTTCAACGTACAACGACAGGTGATATTCGCCGGGAAGCAGGTCCGAGAGTTCCTCCTTGGAGGCGGTGGAAATCACCTCAGGGTTGCTCTTATCGGGCGCCCACCAACGCCATTCTCGGACGGTCAGGTCGTTGTCCGCATCGTACGAGGCTTCCTCCAACAGCAGCGGCATGCCGGCTTCAAAGGACTGGCGGTTGGTCGGTGAGGTCAGCACGAGCACGGGCCCCGATTCCGTGACGCTCAGGGTGAAGGTCTCGTCGCGAGACATGCCGCTGTCGTCGGTCAACGTGACGGTCATGAGGTGTTCCCCGGCGTTCAAACTGAACCCGTGGGCTTCCATAGGGTCCACGTCCACCAGCAGCGGTTCGTTTTCCAACGACGAGCGCAGGGTCACGGTGAAGTCGTCCCCGTCGTAATCCATGCTGTCCGAAGCGTCGAAAACCAGAGCGGCCGAGGAGGGATGAACCGAGCCGACTTCGGGTGAAAGCAAACCAAGAACGGGGGCTGAAGCGGTTACGGTCACCGTCTGGGTGGCCGTCACCGGTTCGTGAATACCGTCGTCGACGCTCAATGTGATGGCATGAGTACCAGCGCTCAATCGCCCCTCGAAGTACAGCCAGTCCTCTCCTTCGGGCGTGAGCCGACCGTCGAGGTCGCTCGTCCAGGTCACAACGAGGTATTCCGTCCCACCTGCGGGTTCAAACGGCGCACAGATGTACTCTCCAAGAGTGGGGAAGGAATCGCAAGCGGCATCAAAGTCACCCGACCCGTTGGCCGAGAACCAAATCAACTCCGCGCTCTCAAAGGTTTGAGATTGCGGGCTGGCAAGGACGCTGACGGGCACGGAGTTTTCCACCGTGATGAGGATGGACGTGGACTTGGACTGGTTGACGTGTTCGGCCCGATCATCGGTCACCTCCATGGTGATGGTGTGGACGCCACGAGAAAGGTGGCCTTCCCAAACCGCGTCGCCTTCACTGACCACAGCGTTCGTTACGAGCACGCCGTCCAAGGAGGACGTGTAGGTCACGGTCAAGGCGTCGCCTTCGGGGTCTACGGTGGCGGACCCGTCGAGGGTGACCGCAGCGGCGCTGGTGTTGTCGGCTCGCTCGACGGTGAACACGGGGTCGGGGATTTCGTTATACAGCATGACGGGGACGCTGTAGGACACGTTGTTGCCGACCTCGTCCCAAGCCAAGACGGTCAGGGTGAAGGAGGCGGGAGGGTCATCGTCGATGTGATCGAAGGTGTAGGTGAGTTCCTCGGGGCACCCCCATTGGTTGCCCCAACCGGAGCCCTGACGGTTGTAGCCGCTGAACTTGATGAGGCAAGCAAAGTCGTCGCCTTCGGGGTCAAAGGTGCCTGTCGTGTTGATGGTGACGGTGCCCGTTTGGGGCATGATGAGTTCGCTCCAAGGGCTCAACGCAGGTTGGAAATCCACAACCAACACTGGTGCAAGATTGACCAGTTCAAGGGTTCGAGTCTCGGACACGCAACGGCTGGGGTCGCAAAGTTCCAGCGTGATTTGGTGAATGCCGTCGCTGAGGGAAAAGCCGGTGTTCGGGTCGTTGGCCACGAAGGCGTCGGTTTGGGTCGCAAAGACCCCGTCAATGGATGACGTCCAGGCATACGTGAGGGTGTCGTTGTCGAGGTCCCACGATGCCGAGGCGTCAAACGCCACCTCTGCTTGGGATGGGAAAACGCTGCTGTCCTCCGGTGAACTCCACCGTAAAAACGGTGCTTGGTTGGAGAGCGGAAGTAAACAGGGGACAATGCGGTCCTGGTCAAGGATGGCCGACGTGCTGTTTGCTGTGCTGTCGTACCCGCAGGAAATTGAGGCGGTGTTGAAGGCACTTGCACCGGATGCAGTCCACCGTTGACCGATGAAATCAGGAAGCGAAACGTAACCCAAATCGTTGGTTCCGAGTTGAACCGAGGGCTCGAAATCTGAAAACGTCACGTTCACGTTGGCGTTGGGCACACCGTTGGAGAAATTGTTGACGACCCACACCTTGAGGTCCCACGCAACATCGATGACCGCTCCGTTTGCCAAGATGGCGGTCGAAAGGCCAACGTCCACAGGGCGATGAAGATGAAGCGAGGAGGTGGCATCCAATTGCAGCACATGGGGAAGCCCCGTGGAACCGTCCTGGTCGGTCAGGCCCGACCAGTTCACGGCGCTGTTTTGCAACTCCAACGTGCCGGTGCAGGTGGAGGCCAGCACGTTGTCCGTCCCGCTCAAGGCGAGGTGGTTGGAGAAGACCGCACACGCCGAACCAGAAAGCGTGGCGTTGGAGAGAGATGAAGGGAAGTTGCCGTTGTTGCTGCCGTCCCACTCGAGGCCGGAATGGTTGCCTTGCATGACCAACCCGTCAACGTCGGCCGCTACGCGGCCAAACTGAACGGCGGGAACCAAGGGGCTTTCGGCCAGCACGGTCGCATCGCTGATGGTCACTCGACCGGACGACCCTGCGGGCAAGAGGTCGTTGTTGTCGATTTCCAGCGCCGGAAGGGCGGGGTTGTTGTCGTGAAGGGAGAGGGCCTCAAGCCACAGGTCAACGGAATTGACCGCAAGGAGGCCTGCACCGGTGGAACCGGAGACCGAACAGTTGGTGCACCGCACATCGCCCGATGCTGATTCAATGTCGTTGGCGTCTTCGTAATACAGGCCCGCTTGGTTTCGCTCCAGCGGGTTTGAGGCGGCGTCCCCTCCGTTGTTGCGGGCGGTGAGGTTTTCAAAAACCACGTTGCGGGCATCCCAGACCTGAGCACCCGATTGGCCGTTGTCGTCCAAGGAGAGGCCGTTCACTTGGAGGGTCGCCCGATTGACGTACAAACCGTGGTCGGTGTTGTTGTGAAGATTCCAATCAAAGCCCTGCATGGCGCCGCCTGACGAAGAATAGACGCCTGGGCCCACCGAACCGCTCACCTCCAAGCCCTCAAACCTCGGTGCAAAAAACGACGACCGTACGGCCAAACCGGCTTCATGTGGGCCTTGCCCCGGATCGCCGGAATCTCGGACGGTCAGGTTTCGGAAGGTCGTTGAGCTGTCCACGAAATACAAGCGTACACCGACGGTGGTGGAATCCTCGACCAGGGTGTCTTCAAACCAAGCACCGGTGGCGTTGACTTCGATAGCGGCGAAACCGATGTTCGCAGTTTTGGCGTCTGGACCGCCCGTGCCGAGCACGGTCAAATTGGTGAAATCCGCCGTCTCGTAATTGGTGTAGTTGGTGTGGTTGTTCTTGTCCACGTACACCCCTCGATACATCGAGTTGCTGATGAGGGCGTTGCGGACCACTCCGTGCGTGTAGCCGCCGTCGTCGATGTGGCGTATGACAATTCCTGTGTCCGACCGGTCGATGCTGATGTTGGTGAGCAAGGGTTGGCTGTCTTCCACCCAAACACCGGCGGCCGTCACCCATGAAGAGCCGCTGCAGTTGTCCACGGTGATGCCGTCGATCAGGCCGCCCGAACCGCCCCAGATGTTGATCGCTCGAGTCAGGACATCCGAGAAGACGGCCCGCTTGACCACTGGGGTTGAGCCAGCCCCGATGGAGAGCCCAAGCCCGTACCGCCAATCCCCTTGGAAGGGCACGTTTCGACCCGCTTGGTCAACAAACAAGTCGGTGATCCGAGGGGAGGCGGAGTTGAACAAATCCACCGCCACGCGGTCGGGGTTCACGACGGTCAAGTTCTCAATCACGGGATTGGCACCGAAGACGGTGATGCCGTAGACGGCGTCTTCAATCGTGAGGTTCTGAATCAAGGAACCTCGGCCCGCCGAAGTGCTGTTGAATTGAATGCCTTCGTGGTCACTTACGCCGCTGGCCTGCAACATGACGGGGCAAGACGCCGTTCCCAACACCGTGAGACGCCCGTCGACAACGATGCGTTCACCTGCCGCCAACTGAATCACCGTGCAGGGCTGAACGATGACCTCGTCGGCCACACCAATCGTGTACGTTTCGGAGAGGGTTTGGGTGCCCGACCAGGTGATTTGTGCCCGGCCCGAGGCGCTTTGCATCGGGTCGGCGGAAGGCGAGGAGGAAGGCAACGGTTCAGGAGCGACCAACGTCGAGGCCATGGGGGCCAAGAACAAGGCCAGCGTCCACAGGACAAGCAAGAACGACGATGGCCCTCGCTGCATCAATTGGAACCTGTTGCAATCCCTCTTCAAAGGTTCCCTCCCGTGTGAAGGCCCTTCGCGACGGGCAGGAAGCGCTAAATCCCGATTTCAAATGGTGAGGCTGATGCCCGAAGCCTTCGTTTTGTTCAAGACCGAGCCCACCCACGAACGGGAAGTCTACCTCGCACTCGCCGACCACGAGGGGGTCGCTGAAGTCCACGCCCTCTACGGTGAGTTTGACCTCTTGGTGCGCATCAGCGCACCCGATTCCAAGGAACTTTCCGGCTTGTTGATGGGCACCTTCCGACGAATTGCTGGAGTGAAGGAAACGCAAACGCTGATCGCGGTGGAGGGGTGAATATGGCGATTGGATTTGTCTTGATGACCACCAAACCCGGCCAGGAAGCCACCGTTCGAGCGGCCCTTGAGGACATTGACCTCGTTACCAACCACTGGATGCTCTTCGGACAGTACGATCTCATCGCTCGCGTCCAAGCCGACGAAGAATACGAGTTGACCCGCTGCATTGTTGAAGAGATTCGTCAACTTCCGGGCATTCAAGAGACCAAGACCCTCATCGGCGCAGAACTCTGATCAAAGCACCCGGTGAAGCCGACGGGTCACGGCCTTTGCCGCCCGCAAGCAGCCTGCTTGACGAAAGCATCTGGCCGCCTCACGCAAAGCCGTGGCGGCGGGCCGGAGTCCCGTTCGTCCAGCGAGGTACCACCACCGGGCGGCGTAGCGCAAGGAAGGGGCGCCAGCGCCCTCGAGACGGTCGGGGGCCGGCAAGGTGGCGAAAAAGGCAGCAGCCTGCTCGGAGGCCTGAGCGGCGAGGTGTTCGCTAAACGTCATCCCCACCGCTGCCCGGTGAAGCGGCGAAGGCTGGGCTTCCATCACCTCACGGACTTGACCGCTCAAGTCGGCAACGTCCACCCCGGACCTCGCACGTCGGTGCAGTTCTGTTTTGAGGTTCATGTGTTGGACGAGCGGGTCCGCATCGTGACTCAAGCCGGCCAACTGGTCCGCCAAAGCAGAGGCACGTGCATCGTCGCCCTCCTGTAGGGCAAGGGCGTGACGAATCAAACCCATGCTCACGGTCACCGTCGCCCGCACCGGTCCCCCCTCGGGAAGTTCAACATCGCTTAACAGGGCGTGAACCGCTTGAGCATCGGCGACAGGCTCTTCGTCAAACAAGCGATCGTCCAGCCGTTGAACGGCGGTGCGGAGAACCAGTCGGGTGCGCTCAACGGAAGGTGCTCGCTCAAGCTGGCGTTGCAGCAAACGTTGGGCACTGGTTTCGTCGCCTTCTAGCAAAGCAAGCGAGTGGGCCAAGTCATCGCTGAGGGCTTCGTCGTGAACCTGTTCAAGGTGGGTCCGGGCCATGTCGGTTTCGTTTCGCTGGACGGCGACCCGCCCTGCCCAGTAATGAAGCCGCTCCTTTTCCGGATGCTGTTGGGTGGCCCGGTCAAACAACACGGCGAGAGCAGCGGCATCAGCGCTGACGAGGCGTTCAAAATCTTCGTCAATCCAAGCATCGAGGTGTTCGCTGTTGAGGGCCATGGCGTGGTACAAACGGAGAAGCCCGGCTTGAGGCCGGTCCTGACGACCTTGCCAGTGGGCGAGGGATTGGCTGTGAAGATGGTGAAGGTCGTCATCGGAAAGCATCGCTCGCCGGACGTTGCGAACCAAATGCTGAACCTCTACCGTCGAGGAACGTGACGACCAGCGCAACAGCGCACGGTCATCCAACGCTGGGACCGTTTCACCCCCAGGGGCGTCCTCGGGAGGGAGAGGGCGGGGAAGCAGCACCATCAGGTCGAGCCCTGAACGTTCATCCTCGGCAAGCGCGTGGAGCATCGTGTGTTCAACGAAGGCTTGCACATCGGCTCCCGCTTCGGGCAACGGGTCCCCTTCTTGGTACAATTGCAGGGCCGTTGGGTGACCGCCGAGAGCTTTGGCGATGGCGAGCCGTTGGGAATCCTCGAGGTGGTCGCCGAGCAGGCTGGCCGCCGTTTCCGGCTCAAGCGTACCGATTCGAAGCAACGGCCAGGCCAAACCTTCGAGCAGCGGAAGACGTGCAGCGAGCAGGGCCGAGCATCCAGCGTCGGGAACAGACTGCAAGAGCGCCAAAACACCTTCCCGATGTCGTGGGTCCAAACGGTCAACATCGTCAACAAGAAACACGGTGCTGGGGTCTTCATCAGCCAAACGCTCTCCCATGGAAGCCGCTTCGTTTGGAGCTGGCCCTTCATCGGGATACCACGACGCAAAGAGCGCATGTGCATCCGAAAATTCGTCCACCTTCGCTCGTCGGACACGACGTTTGTTGGCGACGAGTTGTTCGGAAAAAGCGTCCAACAAGACGGTCTTTCCGACGCCCGATAAGCCACCGATGACGAGGGTTCGTTCTGCCTCAAGGCGTTCATGCATTTCCTCGAGCGTGGCCGACCGGCCCACAAGGAACGTGGTCTCCACCGGTGGTTGAAATGATGAACGTGGCAGGTCTTCGGTGGTTTCGGAGTGTTCCTCAAGCCAAGCACGACCTGCTTTGGTGATGTGGTAAACTTGCCTCCGTCGGCTTCCGCCGCCGAGCACATGCGCCACACGAACGGTGATGAAGTCGAGTTCACTCAAGGCGTTGAGCGGTTGATTCAACCCCGAACGCACCACGCCCATGGCATCGGCCAGTCCGGGAAGCGAAAGGTCTCGGGGGACATCCCATGCCTCCTCAAGACGCTCAGGAAAGGTTCCGAGAAACCTCAGCAACTTCGCTTGTGAACGGCTGAGCATGAGCACCCGCCAAGAAGGTCGAGCGCCTCCTTCATCAATCATCCCCACGGCTGCTTCTTTTGGGTGGGTTGACCTTTTGACCCACGGCCTTCGTGCATCCTGCATGCCCGTTGACCTCGCCTCGGCTGATTTGCCAAGCGAGCCGGGGGTTTACCTGTTCAAAACCGCCAAAGGACGGGTGCTCTATGTCGGGAAAGCGACCCGCCTAAACGAGCGGATACGCTCCTATTTCGCCACCAACCCCGACCGCGTGATGATTCCCGAACTGGTGGAGCGGGCCGACGACATCGAATGCATCGTCACGCAAACCCCGCAAGCGGCCCTGGTGCTGGAGCGGCAATTGATTCGCGAACACATGCCTCGGTTCAATTCAATGTTGAAGGACGGCAAGTCCTTTCCGTACCTGGCGTTGACCAACGATGCCTATCCGCGCATTCTGTACACCCGTCACCCGCCAAAGTCGAGTCAACAGTGGGGGCCGTTTCCAAACGCCGGTGCCGCGAAGCAAGTGATGCAGCTGCTGCGCCGCCAATTCGGCATCCGAGACTGCAAGGAATTGCTCCCACAAGGATGCCTCTCGATGCACATCGGACTGTGCGCTGGCCCTTGCATCAACGGCGAGGGGTACGAGGACCGCGTCAAAACGGTGCGCCGCGTGCTCAACGGGGATGCGGCGCCGCTGCTCGAAGAATTGGTGGACCGCATGGAAGCCGCCTCCGAAGCGGAGGCTTACGAAACAGCCGCCCAACATCGCGACATGATCCGAGCTGTTCGGGCCACGACCAGCCAACACGTCGTCTCGAGCAAAGTTTACCGCGATTGCGACGCCATCGGTTTTGATGCTGAGGGTGATTTGGCCGCGCTCGTGGTGCTGCACGCCGACGACGGCATGGTGCAGGGCCAAGAGGCGTGGCCAGCGGTGCACCGAGGGGACATCGGCGAAACCGTCTCGATGTTCATCGCCGAGCATTATGCTCACCGAACACCGCCCCGCCTGCTCTTGTCGCCCGTACCGATTTTTGACGGTCTCCAGTCGTGGTTGGACGAGCGGCGAGGCGCCTCGGTCGAAGTCCGCACCCCGCAACGCGGCGACCTCGAGAACCTCGCCACGCTGGCCCGCCAAAATGCCTCGATTCAACTCCAGAGGATGGTCAACAAATCCAGCGGTTCGCTGGAACAACGGGCGGCCGAAGACGGGGCTAAAGCCCTGGGGATGACGTCCTTGGACCACATCGTGTGTTTTGACATGGCGCAGTTGCTCGGGGACGAACGGGTGGGCGCCAGCGTGGTGATGCGTCACGGCCGACCGGCAAAGGACGAATACCGCAAATACGTGGTCAAGGGCGAAGCGATGGACGATCTGCGCATGATGAAGGAAGTCGTGGTCCGTTGGGCCAAACGGCAGGAGGAATGGCCGGATTTGCTTCTCATCGACGGCGGTGAGACCCATTTGAGCACCATCCGCCAAGCGCTTGAAGAGCACGGATGGCAGGACCGCTTTCCGTTGGCAGCCCTCGCCAAAAAGGAGGAGACCATCTTTCGCACCGACATGGAACCGCTGGTGCTCGACCGAACGGGGCGGGTTTTGGTCCACGCACGGGACGAAGCCCACCGCTTTGTGAACACCTTCCACCGCCGGCGAAGAAGCCGTTCGCGATTGGCCGACCCGCTCGAAGAAGTGGAGGGTTTGGGGGCGAAGAAATTGCAGACCTTGCTTCGTCATTTTGGTGGACGAAAAGGCATTGAGCACGCCTCAGAGAGCGAACTCACCACGGTTCCCGGCATCGGTCCCGCCCTCGCAAGCAGGATTTATGCAGCCCTCCGCTAACGGGAGAGTTCATCGATAAACGCCATGTCCTCAATGCTCTCACCGTGACGCAGGGCAGGGCTTGAGAACCCGGTCAAGTCTGAAAATTCACTGTCCCCGATTTGGGCCTTGTTGATGCTCGATTCTCGGTTGGCCAGCGCTGCCTTCTTGGCCCGCTTCTTGCGACGGCGGCGGCGGATGAACAACACCAACAGGATGAGAACGATGGTCGGGTACACCCAGAACTGGATGAGGAAGTAAATCCAACCCACCTCGATGCGGTAGGACAGTTCGTCCGAAAATTCGCCGGGCGGCACCACGTAGGTGACCACTTGGCGCCCGTCGTCCTCGCTCAGGAAGAGGTTGCCGGCCGAAGAGGAAGCGTCAACGAGTTGGATGCCCCGCGGGAGGGTGAACGAAATCGGGCCCGTGTAAGCCAGGCCGTTTTCCTCGAGAATCGTGGTGTTGACGGTCCCGGTTTCCAGCCGAATGGTCTCTTGCTCTTGGGGCGGGTACATGACGCCGCTGCCGCTGACGATGGAGGATTGGAGGCCGGTGGTGAAGGCATCAGCCGCCATTTTCAACGGTTGATTGAAGACCGACTGGATGGCGCTGGTGACCACGCTCAACTTGATGTCGTTGGGGTCGGTTTCGGCCAGTTCAAACCACCCAAGACCCGTTCCGATGGTGAACGTCACCTCAGGGATGGACACGGTGAGGGTGATCGGTTCGTCGTCGCTGACGGTTTCATCGGGGGCCTCAATGCCGGAGATGGCGGTCCGGATTTCAAAGGACGAGAGGTCCATGTCCGTGACCGAGCCGTCTTCTTCCGCCAAGGTGCCCGCCTGGTGCAGAAGGTCGGTGACCGAATCCCCGATGAGTTTCGTGAAGTCCTTCATCCCCTGTCGGGTGGCCGTCAGTTCGACTGGCTCGTCGCAGATCTGCATATCGTATTCGGTCGGGTCGCACAACTCGATTTCACCAGAGGACAGCGGCTCTTCCATGCGGCTGGAGAGGTCGATGATCAGGCGGATGAGGTCGGAAGGAATCGCTTCCATCGACACCTTCGTGTCGCCTTGTTCGGGGAGGTCGTCGGTGGGAATGCCGATGCGGTAAACGCTCAGTTCAGCGTCCAAAGCCAACGTGAACGACACCGAGGCACTCCATTCGTTGAAATTGATTGAAGAGAGGTCGAAGTCCACTTCTGAGCGAACGCACGAACTCTGGTTTGCAAAGCAAACGACGTTGTCGTCCTCGTCCAGAATCTCGTGCTCCCAACTGTAGGGGTCGGTTCCGGTGAAGGAAATATCGGTGGCCTGCGTCCCCTCAACGGTTTTTTCAAGGACGATGGTCGAGGTGCCGTCAATCGTGGTGACCCAGTTGGGGAGGATGATTTCCACGGTCAGTTCCGAAGGGGGCAAGTTGGCGGGGATGATGGTGTCAAGGTAGCTCGAATCCAGCACGGTCTCCAACGAAATCCCCGAATTCATCAATCGCTCCAAATCGCTGGTTTGAACCCCGTCAAGGAAATCGTCGATCATGCCGTTGGTGTTGTAGGCCTGCAGGATATCGATGAGGTTCATCGAAAACGGGTCGCTGATGGTCTGCAAGTAGATCGGATAGGTCGAGCCCATGGCTTCGGTGCCTTCCAAGCAGTAATGCAGGACCTGCCCTGCGCTGACAGGTTCGGTGCACCCCGTGCTGTGGCTGTAATTGAGACCGCCCGCCGTTTCGAATATACCGGTCCCGTCGGTTGAAGGCACCCATTCCAAATCGCTCATCGTGATTTCACCCACACCAGCCACCGTGTCGCCCAGACCCGAGACGATGTCGCCCACGGGGAACTGGTCGGTGAATTGGCTCAAGTCAACGATGCCGTTGTGGTACGCCAAGCGAATGCCGTCGGAGGTGATGAGCGGAATGGTGGCCATTGAAGCGACGTCAAACATGTTGATGCCCCACTCATCCAAGGTCTCAGCGTCGAGGTAGTGCAGGCCGGCGGCGAAGTTCACGGTCGCTGCGTATTCGTCGCTCAAATCCAAAACGAGGTGGATGTCCAGAGCCTTCGTGCCGTCCTCAATCCACACCGTTGGGGTGGCCGAGGTGTTCCGGTGACCCATGCGAAGGTCAACCGTCTGCTGCAAATCACCGTCCGTTTCGGTGGCGTTGAGGTGGTTCATCGACCATGCTGCCGACATGGAGCCGGGAGAGCCGACAGAAGCGGCGAGCGACCCGCTGCCGTCAACGGCAAGAACCGTGGAATACGAGGGCGGGTTGATGACAAAACTTGCCTTGTGCCCGGGTTGAGCGGTCAAGTCAAACGAGGTGTTGATTTCGGCACCCATCGTCAAGAGCCCCCGATAGGTCCGCTCGAGGTCCAAATCGCTACCACCAACGAGGTTGAAGTTGCTGGCCGCAAGTTGAACCGAAGCCGAGGCCGTAAAGCACAACGGCGGTTCAAACACGTTGTCCACGCTTGCCCCCTCAGCGAAGGCATCGGTCGTGTCGTCGGTTGAACATGCGACAGGGGGTTCGGCACCCACCGTGAAGGAGGTGGTGTAGTCGGTGGAGAGGCTGGTGACGGTACCAAAGCCGGATTCAAGCGCCGACTGAATGGCGTTGTTGACCTCAGATTTCAGTTTCTGGCCGACCGTTGGTGAGCCCGGGCCTGCGGTTTCTTGGTTGAAGGAATGACGGATCAAATCGGCAGGTGCACCGTCGTTGGCATCCAACCCATCGGTTTGTTCAAGCGCATCGCCAACCAGCGTGCCCGAGCCAAGACCGAGGGAATCTCGGTCAAACTCTCGGACCGCCCAGGTGAGTTCCAAATCAATGCTTGAGGTGGAGACGAGGTCAAACTCGTAACTGCCTTCAACCCAATCTTGGCGTTCGGGGGTCATGTCGTCGGCGTGGTCGTACGTGTCGCACGTCCCGCCGGTGTTGCTGCAGGCCTGCATGCCGGTGGCGCTGACGATGGGCGCAAGCAAGTGGAGGGTGAAGATGGCCACCAAGGTCAACGACATTCGGCGGGTGATGGTGGAGGACGGCGGTGGATTCGTCACAGTTTGTTGCTGGGTGGGGAACTTGAAAGCACTTCCCCCCGTGGCCCCTCCATGGACCCTCACCCTCCCGTAGCGAGGTTTGCGGTCGTTCAACGAACAAACGGGGGGCGTGTTCATCGTTCGTTGAAAACCCAAGGATGGCTGGCGTCGCGCATCGAAACCGTGACCGTTGAGCCGGACCACGTGGGGTTTCCTTTGACCGAGGCCGCTGAAGAGGAACGCCTCGAAGCCGTGCTGGGCGTACCGACTCGGTTGCTCGTCCAAGAGGCGATGCATCGTGACCCCGTTGACCCGCACGCCAGACTGCAGAACGCGGTGAGCGCTTGGCTTTCCGAGCACGGGATGGAAGCGGAAGGCCTGCTGGAACACCTCCCCAAAAAATGGGAGCGACTCGGTGACCTCGTCCTGTTGCCCGCTGGAGCGACTTCAACGCCTGCATGGCTCGGTGTTCGTCGCCATCCCGATGTTCAAGCGCTTTGGATGGCCATGGCCTCGTCCCTGCAAGCCACCTCGTTGGGCATCCAGAACCCGATTGCAAACGACACCTATCGCTCGTCCCAAGTCGAGATGTTGTTGGGAACGCCTTCGGTTTGCTTTCTTGACCACGGCATCACCTATGCTTTTGACGCTTCGAAAGTGATGTTCTCCTCGGGCAACGTGACCGAGCGCCGTCGCATCGGAGGGTTGGACATGACAGGGGAAACCGTGATCGATGCGTATGCGGGCGTGGGCTACTACACGCTGCCCATGCTCGTCCACGGGAATGCCCGTCATGTTCACGCCTGCGAAATCAACCCGGCCTCCATCACCGGCCTGCGAACCGCCGCCAAACTCAACGGGGTCGAACAGCGCCTCACCGTTCATGAAGGCGACAACGCTGAGACCTTGCAGGCCTTGAAGGGCGTCGCAGACCGATGCCATCTCGGCCTCTTGCCGTCTTCAGAGCCCGTTTGGGCGGCCTGCTTAGCGGCTCTGAAGCCCACGGGTGGTGTGTTGCACGTGCACATGAACGTCGAGGAGGAACACCTCGAAGCGTGGAAAAACGGCACGGTAGAACGCTTCCAACACCTCGCTGAAATCCAAGGACGCCGGGCTGTGGTGACCGTCGACCACCTCGAGAAGGTCAAGTGGTTCGCCCCTCGCGTGCGTCACGTGGTGCTGGATGTCAGGGTTCAGCCGGTGCCTTGACGTCCCCGACCATTTCGGCATCCATCACCAATTCGGCTTCAACAGCGGTGGCGGTGCCGGCGGTCAAATCCAGTTGCTTGGGTCCAACGCGACCGGTGTAAACCGCATACACGACACCTGCTCCTGCGAGAACGAGAACCAACGGAAGACCGACAACGAGGACCGCGTCACGAAGGAAGGTGGATTCGCTTTGCGCCTCCGCCACAGGGTTGCGAATGCTGCCGTCGGGGTCGGCCACCCCGATCATCCGCATTGAGAGGATTTGTGCCTGATAAACAGGTCGTCCGGCAGAGGAGGCGGGGTTCTGCACTTCCTCAAGGCCGGTGAGGTCATCCGTGGTCGGGGTCAGGGCAATGGCCCGAATGTGCGCCATACCGTCCCGCACGATGCCAAAGGTTGCGTAGCCCTCGTCGTCCCGGTTTTCGGGGTCCAAACCGTGAGCTTCGGTCTCGGCGATGTACCATTGCGAGTCGGCAGAATCAGGGTCAGCGCTGCGAGCCATACCGATGGCACCGTCCACATGGGAGAGGTTTTCGTTGTGCTCCAAGGGAATCGTCTCCCCGGTCCCGCCGCTTCCGCACTGCGGGCTCGTGGCGGGATAGGCCCCGATTTCGCGGCAGGTGGGGTCGCCCGACTGGGTGACGAAATCATCGATCACGCGATGAAAGAAGATGCCGTCGTACAAGCCCGATTCCACGTGGTCGATCATGTTCGCCGTGGTGATGGGTGCCCATTGCTCGAACAACTCAATGACGACCGTCCCCTCTGTTCGCTGCGAAAAATGGGCTTCCACATAGGAGACGTTCATCTCGATGACGGCGTTGCCGGTATAGGAAGGCATCATCGGCGAATCCTCGCTTTCGGGTCGGTCGGTCCACAACTCCGGGTCGAGACCCACCGAGCGCCAAGCCGGCTGCTCGTCCTCGGCGACCACGGAAACGGAGGCCGCAAGTGGAAGCAGCAAGAGGCCCACCAAGAACAAAGCACTTCGGTGGTGGCGAGGCATGGTTTGGGCAATGCCCTCACCCCCATGAAAACTACGGCGAGAAGGGCAACAAAACATCAACACCAAAAGGGAGAACACGAGGTCCCCCCCATGGACGAAGAATCGACCTTTCTGCCCGACCTGACGCTTGGCTACGGACTCTTTCTGGTGATCTGGGGCATCGCCGTCTCCGTGATCTCCGCCTCCGATTCCGTGACGTCCTACTTCCCGAGTTTCCTCGGCGCCCCGCTGGCCGCTTCGGGGTGGATGGCGAAATCCAATCCTGAAAAGCGCAAATTATGGATGCACATCGCCGTGACCTTCGGTTTGTTGTGCGCTTTGGGCGGCACCCGTTTCTTCATGGTGATGGGGGATGGCCTTGACTACGCCAGCGGCTCCATGTTGATGCTCTTCCTCACCGGTTCGGCCTACACGGCGCTCTGCGTTCGCTCCTTCATCCAGGCTCGCAAAGCAACGCAATGAAGCGTCAGCCTCATGATGGTGTGAGGGGTGAAAGGCTTCATGGCCGAGGCAACGACGCCCCCCGAGGGCGAACAAAAGCCCTCCGAGGGCCATGCTCAGCGGCAATTGAACCTCTCGGCAGGCGCCACCGTGGCGGTTGCGATCGCTTTCCTGCTGTTGGCGATGACCGTGGGGCCTACGGCCACCAACACCGCCGAAACCGCCGCCGATTACGCTGAGGAATGGTGGAACACCCCGCTTCAACTTCGCCACACGATGGACTTGCCCATGGACACGATGCGGGCGCAATTGCCCGTGAACGGCACCTACGACGTTCTGCCCTACGAGGAGCATTTTGTCGAGGTGGACTTGCCTGCAAGCGAGCAGGACGCTGGCTTCCCTGGCCCAGCCTTGATGCATGTCGCCCTGTGGTTGCCGGATGTGCCCGAAGGCACGAAAGTCCCCGTCATCATGACCATTCACCCGTACTACGACTTCGGCGGCGAAGGCATCGCTGGGGCCGACTCCGCTCCCAACACCGTTCCGGACGGCGGTGTGGGCAAGTGGGTGTACGACACCTTCGTCCCTCATGGCTATGCGCTGGCGCAAGCCTCCACCTTCGGGACCGGCGAATCGACCCACTGCCAAGATGTGAAAGGCTTGGGGGAGCAAACCGGCATCCAAGCGGTCGTGGATTGGTTAGGCGAGCAGGCGTGGTCCAACGGCAACGTGGGCCTGATGGGGAAGTCCTACGCCGGGACGACCAATTGGGAAGCGGCCCAGCAACCCTCGCCCTACCTGAAGACCATCGTTCCCATCTCGGGTTCCATCGGCGTTCAGGAGATGTTCTACCGAAACGGCTCGTCGGAAAGCCGAGCCATGCTCTACGACGCGCTCTACGAGGGAGCCACCACCGACGCTACGACCGACGACCTGCGCATGTGCAGCGACGACGTCATTGGACCTCTCAACCCGCTCAGCACGTGGGCGGGCGCTGAAGTCGGCGGAGCGGAGTGGAACGACTACTGGGACGAGCGACGCCACCTTCCCGACGTCTTGGCGAACTACCAAGGCAGCGTCTACTTGGTGTGGGGTCTGCAAGACTGGAACGTCGACCCCTACCATGCCTTCCCCACCTACCAGTTGATGCGAGACGCCGGCATCAACGCCCGAGCCATCGCCGGTCAGTGGGCGCACAACTATCCCGACCAGCCGGACCGCCACAGCGAAATGACGAGCGGATACGGCGCCGAAGCCTATCCAAACATGAGCCGAATGGATTGGGCGGTCGAACTCTTTGGGTGGTTCAATTACTACCTCAAGGACATCGGCGAAGAACCCGAACCGATGGTTCAGATCCAAACCCACGACGGGAAGTGGCACGTCGAGGAAACGTGGCCGCCTGAGGACATGACCTGGTGGCCCGTTTCGCTGGACAGCACCGAAGGCGCAGGCGGTACGGTGAACGCCAACAATCAGCGAACGTTCACGCTCCCGGCCCTCGAAGAAGCCGTCCACATCTCCGGGATGCCGACCCTGCACCTCTCGGTGAACACCTTAGCGTGTCAAGGCGGCCAAATCTTCGCCACCATGTACGCCGACGGCTTGCGCATCGGCCACGCCACGATGGACGTCCGCTACCGAGACGGCGGCTACGACGCCCAAACCGCCTTCCCCTTCTCAGCCTACACGATGCTGATGGAATTCAACCCGATGGACGTGGACCTGCAAGCCGGCGCCATCATCGAGGTCGTCCTGACCGAATCGGGCGAGGATTACTTGCCCAGCCCGTGCGCTGCCATTGGAATGAACGTGAACTTCGATGCATCCTCAACCCTGAGCCTGCCGCTGATTGACCGTCCTGCCGACGATGACCGATGGTTCCTCGCCCCGCCGTGGTGGGAACAACAACCGATTCCATCCTGAGGCCGCCCCATGCGTGTCTTGGCTTTTGAGGACCACTACGACATCGAGGCGATGCTCGTCGCTGGCGGTGTTAACGTGACGGGGTGGACCATTGAGCAACGCTGGAATTCCACCGATGCCCTCGAGCACGTGCAACGGTTTGCCCCCGATGTGCTGCTGCTCGACCACTACATGCCGCCCCTGACCGGATACGAGGTCCTGGAACGCTTGCTGGCCTCTGAGGTGAACCGCCCTGCCACCATCGTGGCGATGTCCAGCGATTCGGCAAAGAACGAGGCGATGGTGAAGTTGGGGGCTAACGTGGGCGTCGTCAAGTTCGAACTCTCAACCCTCGACCTGTGGTTCAACTGAATCGGCGCGTTCCGTGGGTTCGCTGAACGATGTTCTTCGCCTTCTGACCAGAACCATCACCAAGACATGAACCGCCAAGAACACCAACGTGAATGTGCCGACCACGCTGCGCGCATGGCGTTCGGATTCGGGGTTGAGGTACGCACATTCCCACGCTCGTGCACCGCTGTAAATCACCCCGTGACCTTGCACCGATTGGTAGGCGAAATGGAACACTTCGTTGGCGACGGTGAGGCTGTACACGCCCAGCGAGAGCAAGGTGAGAACGAGACCGTACTGGACGGGATGTTGCAAGGTCTCGCTTCGAAAGTAGTGGAGGTAGAGCGGAAGAAGGGGGAGGACCAAGAGGTAGAAGAGGCGAAAGGCAGCATGGGGAAGGGGATCGTTGCAGTACCCCGGTGAAGAGGCGACGGTGACCATGAACAGAACGATGAGCGGAACGAAGACCACGGAATACATCCAGGTCAAGCCTCTTGGCAGACGGTTCGTTCGCTCGAGGTACACCAACAAACTCGGCCCAAGGAGGTAGCCAGCGGCGGCGAGGACGGTGAAGAGCATCCAGTTGTCGACGACCACATCGAACACATCGCCGATGGCTCGTGCCAGATCCCTGTTCACGGCCGTTTTACGATGGTTGATTATGAAACCGTTTGGGTGACGGAGGCCCGCTTCTCGGCTCAAGGAGCGGACGGCCCTTGAAGGGCCTATTCTTCATCGTAGGGCTGCCACTCGGTTTGACCTTCTTCCCGGTACCACCAGTAGCCGTCCTCGTCTTCGAACCACTCCACGCCGTTTTCGTCGATGGAGTAACTGTCGTCGTCGTACGCTTCCTCTTCCTCCGCTTCGACCTCGGCCGCTGCGTTGGGGTCTGCGATGCCGCTTTCCTCAGCGATGCGGCGCTTGGCGTCGTCGACGTCGCTTTCGGCACCGCCAAAGACGCGGTTTGAAGTGCGAATCTCCGCTTGGTGGTCGCCTTGGCGGATGGCGTTGTCGGACTCTTCGTAGAATTCTTCCGTCATCCGTTCGCGGAATTCGTCAAACTCTTCACGGCCGAAACTGCCGATGAATTCGTCGCCCTTGGCGCGCATCAAATCGTCCAAGTTCGCTCGTTTTTCGAGTTTTAATTCGGGAGCATCGGGGATGTCACCGGCGTAAAAGGCGTCTTCTTCACCGCCCACCTTGCCAAAAACACGCCCTTCTGGGTCGGCTTCCTCAATGGCTTCGATGACCAAATCGTGCTCTTCGCCGTCAATGGTTTCCTCCTCGTAGGCATCGCCCACTGCGTCAACCATGGCATCGAGTTGGGCGGCGAGTTCGTCCTCGTCGTCCTCGAACTGGTCCGAGAGCTTCTCAACTTGCTTCAGCAAGCGCTCGTAGGGCGTTCCCGTGATGGCCCCAAGGAACCGGCCAAAGCCGCCTTTTTTCTTCGCCATGAACCTGCGTTTCGCTGACACTTCTTCAAAGATTGTCCTGCGTGGGGCTTTTGACGGGCGATTGCATGGAACGGGCATGGTGGAGGCGTGGCTGGTCGAGTTGATGACCGCCTACAATCGCGACTCTCGAAGCCAGCGCGACGGCTACCTCGCCCAATTGCACATGCCGGGCGAGGTGTTCCAATCCTTGGTGTGGTGGGGTTTGCAATCCTTGCCCGATGAAATCCTTGTTGGGATGGACGTGAACCCCGAGCAGCCGCACCGCCAAGATGTCGAGGCCTACTTTGAGGGGGATGAGGTGCACGAACGCCTGTTCCAAGGTCAGGGTTACGTCGTCAAGGAAGCACGCATCGTCAACCGAGGCGATTCCTATTCGGTGCATCACCTGCCCGAGGATTGGACCGACGACATGTTTTCGGCCGACCGAGGCTCAAGGGCCGGCCGCTTTACGCATTGGCTTCACACGCACCCCAACGCTCCCGCCATCCCCAGCGGTGCGGACGCCGACGCCGCGCAGGAAACACCCGGCATTGACATGATCTTGGGGCTGCGTTTCACCCCGGAGGGCCCGCTGCCGTGGTTTGACGACGTTGAAGGCACCCGCCGCAAACTTTCGGTGGAGGTGGAAGCCAAACCTCGGAAACGTTCGTTTTTCGCTCGCCATGCCCTTCCCATTCTTGGACGTGCACCCACCGGTCACGCCATCCATGAAATCCAACTCATCGGGTTCCACAAATCCGGCGTGGGCGTCAACATCGTGTTCGTGGACGAAGAAGGCTACCCGTTTGGATGGGACCGCCAAACGGCTCAACTGGTGGCTTGAACGCTGACCAAGGCCGAGTGCAAATCTTCGAGGCGTTCGGGGTTCACGCCCAAGTCGCTGTAACCCAAGCGTGAGGACGAATACAAGGCGATGGTCGTGTCCTCGCCCACCGGTTCGAACTGCACCACGATGTCGTCGGGGAAGCGCCAGAAGGGCGTGACGGCCACAGCATGACCGAAGCGAGGGCCGTCGTCATCAACCTCTTCAAGCACCTCGTCAAGGCCTTCCTCTTCGACCCACGTCGTCCATGCGGCCCACACCTCCGAAATGTTGGCTTCGATGGTGGTCAGCAAGGCGGCGTCCATGCGGTAGGTGCCCGAAGGAGAAAGGGAGGCGCAGTTCATCATGTTGTCCGGGCACGTCGGCATGCTCGTGTGGGTGACGGGCCGAGCATCAACGAGAATCCATCCCTGCACCAGCAACCACGGTGAAAGCACCAACAAGGCGGTCAAAGCGAGCGTTTTGCGGCGGCTTCGCTCGGCCATGCATTCAGCGGGGCAAGGTGGCTTTTGAACATCCGTTTGTCCACCGTCAACCGACCGCCGGTAAGCCCTCGGCGCTCCAACCTCGGAGCTGGTAGTACGTCGTCATGCAAGCCGCCTCGTCGTCATCATCGACAAAGGAGACCATACCCGACGCAATCCCGCTGGGAATCGGTTCTTTGCGAAGTCGCCAAGACAGGAGGTCTTCCTCGGCCGCCGTTTTGTCCTGACGTGCCCAATGCTCCACGTTCCATTGCCGTGCTTGGTCCCATTGCACACGAGCCCGGTCCATCAGGTCCTCCCACGTGCACGACTCGCCGGTGGTCGCCGTCCACGCCTGCACCATCACCTCGTTGGGAGTGGCCCCTTTGGCAAAAGCGCAGAGGATCATGCTGTCTCGGATGACGATGCTGTGCTGGCTTTCCACCAACTCCTCCATCAAATCCACGGCTGAACGGTTGGGCAAACCGGTCGGTTCCTTGTAGCCAGCACGCATGTGCGAAGCGCCGACGTTGGCCGTCATGTAGGCCATGGCGTTGCCTCGCTTGCCGCGCGGGTCCCACGCTGGCAAATCCAAGCCCTTGCAGTGAGCCGTGAGGCGTGTCGTTGGGTGGCCTGTCAAGGCTTCGATGTGTTCGCTCGCCGCCACCGCTCCCGCAGCCAACGTGCCAAACAGGGTCCCGTCGCCCGGGGTGGCGTGGGCGAGAAGGTGCAAGGCCAAGGGGGGCAGTTCAGGAAGGCCAAATGCCCACGGAACAACATCCCCTTCAGCAAAGGAGCCGAAGGCAAAAGGCGCATGGAAGTGGTCCGACCATGTTCCGGGCAGCCACCCTCGTTGAGCCACCTCGCACATCAGCGAAAGCGCCGCACCGCCCGAAATCGTGTCGATACCGAGGCGGTTGCACGCATCGTTGCCGTCCATCACGTCAAGGCTGGAGCCGATGCCGAGGTTGGAGCCCAGCATGGCGAGGGTCTCGTATTCGGGACGGTCAACACGGTCCATGTGAACCGGCCGGCCTCGCACCTTGACGCCGTCCACGGTCGGTCGGTCGGCCGCTTCGCAAGCGATGGGGCAGGGAGCGCAACAGCCGGACTGCTTGGCATCGGGCAGCGATGCATGCCAGTGTTCTCCCGACAATTCGTGGGTGGACATGCTCGACACGACCTCGACCGCCTTCGCCCCGTCGGCCACCGCTTGCGGTGTTTGGCCGCCCGCACCTCCGCCCACTTTGAGGGCGTTGAGGTCGGGGATTTGGGCGTCGGTTGAGGAATAATTGGCCGTGGGCATGCGCCCGTTTTCTGCCGCATAGAGCGGGCCACGGCTGGTGCCGAAGGCGTAGAACGGGTCGCCGAACTTCCGTCGGGTCCCCATTTCCTTGCGTTGTTCTTTGATGGCCTCGGCCAAGGAGAAGTCTTCAGCGTAGCGCATCGCGGCGGCGGCATCCTTGCTGGCCTTGACCGTGACCGCCTTGAGGCGCTTGAAGCCAAACGAGGCCCCGGTGCCGCCCCGCCCGGCCGAGCGACGACCGGCGGTGATGGGGGAGGCGAAGCGCACGCCGTTCTCGCCGGCTGGGCCGATGGAAAGGCATTCCCCAAGGCCCTCAAGTGCTTGTTCGACCGCCCATGTCGTCTTGCCCACCAGGTCGTCGGCGGGATGGAGGGTGGCGGTAGCGTCGTTGATTTCGAGGCGCACCCACGACTCGCTGGCGCCGGTGATGAAGAGGCCGTCCCACCCCGCTTTGCGCAGGTCGTGACCGATGTTGCCGCCGATGTAGGTGTCGATGTAGCATTCGGTAAGGGGTGAACGGGTGACAACCACAGCGCGCCCCGAGGAGCCGACCTTCGTGCCCTGGTACGGTCCGGTCATGAACAAAAGCGGGGTGCTGGGATGGGAGGCAGCGTCCATGCGGCCCGTGATGGGGTGCTGGTTGAGGCAAGCGGCGTCGTAGTCGGTCGTGTCCCATTCGACGAGCAATTTGGTGGCGAGGGCTTTGCCGCCCATGTGGTTGATGCACCATTCGTGGGGAACGTCCCGTGCTTCGCAGGTGCCTGCCGTCAAGTCCACCCAAAGCACCCTCCCGGGAAAGCCGTCAAAGCGCCACGGTTGGGTCATGGTGATGGGTCCACGAGGACCACGAAAAAGCCACCGCAGGCTCAGGCGGCGGCGTAGGTCTCGTCTTGGGCGGCAGGGTACAGGCCGGCCGCCACGGCAACAGCGAGGACGACCGAGACTTGGACCATCCAGAGGTTCTGCGCGGTGAACTCCTCCAGCATCAGCGAGGTCGCCATGGCTGCAGCCTCGAGGGCAGCCGTGGCAAACTGGACCTTGCCCATATCGACGGACGGTGACTTGAGCCACAGCCACGAGCCCACCACGTTGGTTCCGATGAGCGCCGCACCGATGGTGCGCAGCCAAGCGGTGTTGACCGCTTCGGCCTTCAACAGGTCGCAAAAGAGGTCCGGGGCCAGCAGCAACATCCCGCCGTACGCCAGCGAAGCCCAGAGGTTGACCTGCATGGCGAGGGTCCCGGTTCGCAGAGCGTCCATGAGGTTGGCTTGGTGAGCCCCGTTATGGGCTTGCCTGCTCAACGAGGGTCAGGCTTCGGTTTTTCGCCGCCAACCGCTTTCGGTGCGCTCGTAGACGATGGGCACGCCCGTCGGGACTTCCAAGCCGAGGACCTCGTCTTTCGAGAGGCCGTCCAGATGCATGATGATGCTGCGAAGCGAATTGCCGTGGGCGGCGACGAAGATGTTCTTGCCGGAATCAATGGCGGGAATCAGCGTGGACTCCAAGTAGGGAATCGTGCGAGCGGCCGTCAGTTCGAGGGATTCGCCGTTTGGTGGGGGCACGTCGTAGGAGCGTCGCCAAACGTGCACCTGGTCGGCGCCGTATTTGGCCCGAGTGGCGTCTTTGTTGAGACCCTGAAGGTCACCGTACATGCGCTCGTTGAGCTGCCAAGCGACGTGGACGGGCAGAATGCCTTCCCGACCCGCTTCACCACGGATTTGCGCCCATTCTCGCATGCGGGTTTCGTTCTCCGACATCCCGTCCTCCACCTCGGTGGGGTACTGGAAGACGGGGGTTTTGCCGCTGCCGTGTTCGGAAAGGGCGATCATCGCCGTCATCTGAGCGCGGATGAGGGTGGAAACGTGGACTTCCTCAATCGGGAGGTGGGCGATGGCGCGACCGCCTTCTCGGGCTTCGTCAATCCCCTTTGGCGAGAGCGGAACGTCGACCCACCCGGTGAACAGACCGGCGGCGTTCCA
>JAURDW010000117.1 GCA_030827745.1 Candidatus Poseidonia sp. | reverse complement strand
ATAAAAGTGAGTGAAACTATACATTGTAAGCGCTGGATGGGGTTGGCAACACTGGTATAGGGATGAGTACTCGAATCATCCTCGAGTCTCCGCTCGGTGCTTGTCGTCATCGTCGTCATCGTCGTCATCGTCGTCGGCGTCACCTCATCGAGTTTTCACGACAGAATATACGTGTGTGATTTTCCTGAGCAGCAGTGTAAGTAGTGGATGAAAAAGTACATGCAATGTGATGCGCACGTGCATGTTTCGTCCTTTATCGCATCTACACGCAGCTCTCGACGCCGCCCTCGTCGTCCTCGTCGTCGTCGTCGTCGGCGGCGGCGGCGGCAGCGATACACGGTGATAAAACGGACCAAATAAATGTCACATTATCACACATTTCAAAACGGACGCCGGTATTTTTCTTCATGTTCTTATTTTTTATGCTCTTTTTGTTTTTATGTCGCACCTCAAACACCATACACCACCGCGCGCACGCTCGTGCGCTCCGGTTGACAACAGATGTGAA
>JAURDW010000116.1 GCA_030827745.1 Candidatus Poseidonia sp. | reverse complement strand
ATCTCTGTCCGCCTCCCAAAGGGCCAATTTGTCGTGATTTCAGGTGTTTCTGGGTCAGGAAAATCAAGTCTTGCTTTCGATACCCTCTATGCCGAAGGCCAACGCAGGTACGTGGAGAGCCTCTCCTCTTATGCCCGCCAGTTTATTGGCCAGATGAAAAAAGCCGACTGCGACTCCATTGAAGGTCTCTCTCCGGCGATTTCAATCGACCAAAAGCAAGGCAGCCACAACCCTCGTTCAACCGTTGCAACGGTCACCGAAATCCAAGACTACCTCCGTCTGTTATGGGCGAGAATCGGCAAACCCCACTGCCCGTCTTGTGGCAAAGAAGTGGCCCGGCGCACCGTCCAGGAAATCGTTGATGACGTCTTTTGGCGGATGGAGGGGCACGGTGTCGCTGTTTGGAGCCCGGTCGTTCGCGCTCGCAAGGGAACCCATGCAGAGTTGTTTCGTCAATTGGTCGAGCAAGGCTACCTCAACGGGCGCGTCAACGGGCACGAAACGTCCTTCGAGGAACCGCC
>JAURDW010000115.1 GCA_030827745.1 Candidatus Poseidonia sp. | reverse complement strand
GGTGGCGTTGGTGAGGCTAATCACGGTGTTGTGGCTGTCGCCGCTCCAGCCGCCGGCCATGGTTTTCGTGATGGACCGGTGCCCTGCAGACCGCGACGCAAGGATGTCCAGATCTCCGTCACTGTCAAGGTCGCCGACGATGGCATCTGAGGAAAACCCGGAAATACTGCTCGTTCCAACGGCAAGGCTGTTGCTCGAGAAAAACACCTCGGTGCCGTCGTTGTTAATGTCAACGGCGATCATCACGGGAAGGTTGGTCGGTCCGTTGAAATAATCAACCAGAAGATAGTTCAGGTTGGCAGCCGTCTGCGTCCCTTGGAGGAGGATGGTTTCGTCGTCCCGCTCGGAGAAGCCGTTGGTGCGAGTATCAAAGTCGGCATAGGCCACCTTTCCGTTGGTTTGCACCGTGACCATTTGGTCTGCCCCCACGCCGGTGAAGTCAATGAACGCCAAGTCCCGAATGGCTGCGGAGAGACTGACGTTGAGTTGAGGTTCAAACACCCCGCTCGTGCCGTTGAAGAA
>JAURDW010000114.1 GCA_030827745.1 Candidatus Poseidonia sp. | reverse complement strand
GGCTTCCGTTTCCGACCACATCAGTCGCCCTTCAACCGTTTGCAACGTGTTGTGGATGGATTCGGTGGCGTCGGCTTGACGGTCCTCATCGGTTGGAAGCACACAAATCGACGTTCCGGTTGGTCCGTACAACGCCCACTCCTCGGGGGATATGTCCATCACGCCCGTCATGGTCACCGTTTGCCCGGATTGGTAACTCCACGTGGCTTGTGCGTTCCAGTCCAGTTGAGGGATGTTGACGACGTGGTTTCGGTCAACGAGGATTTCCGGTCCTTGCACCTGCAAACTCCAACGAAGGTCTCGCTGTTGGTAGGTGAGGATGCCTTGAACCTCCACTTTCGAGGTCGCTTCAATCCATTCGCCCTTGGCTGAGCGAATGATAAGGTGCATTTGATGTTCGGAATTTCCGTAGTTTGGATGGTCTCCAAGATAGGCTGACGTGAAGGTGGCGTCCGGCGTGATGGATTTGCTGATGAATCCCGTTAATTGTATGACTTTGCCCATATAGCCGGCTGGGTCTTGAGC
>JAURDW010000113.1 GCA_030827745.1 Candidatus Poseidonia sp. | reverse complement strand
GTTCGGCGAACGTGTAGTCCCGATCGTCCCCGACGAAGCCCGCACGTTCGGCATGGACTCGCTGTTCCGTGAGTTCAAGATCTACGCCCCGCGGGGCCAGCTCTACGAGCCGGTCGACCACGACCTGTTGCTGTCCTACTCCGAGGCGACCGATGGTCAGCTGCTTGAGGAGGGCATCACCGAAGCAGGCTCGATGGCCTCATGGATCGCTGCGGGTACGAGCTACGCCAACACCGGTGTCCCGATGGTCCCCTTCTACACCTTCTACTCGATGTTCGGCTTCCAGCGGATCGGTGATCTTGCGTGGCTCGCTGCAGACGCCCGAACCCGTGGCTTCTTGATGGGGGCCACCTCGGGGCGGACCACGCTCATGGGAGAAGGACTCCAACACCAAGACGGCCATAGTCTGCTCCTCGCTGCGACGATCCCGGCGTGCGAGGCCTACGACCCGGCGTTCGCTTATGAACTCGGCGCGATCATCGAGGAAGGCCTCGACCGGATGTACCCCGACGGGTCGATCGACGGTGA
>JAURDW010000112.1 GCA_030827745.1 Candidatus Poseidonia sp. | reverse complement strand
TCTCGCGACGACGACGACGATCGATCGGTCGATTGAAATCGTCGTCGTCTGTTCGGACAAACGGCGCACGATAAAAACAAATAAAAAAAAATACATATAGAAGTCAATCGATCTTCCAACTGATCTACATGGACGCGCGCCACGCGACGAGGCGCGATGCGCGCTCGCGTAGTGTGGCGCGTGGGTTGCCCAATGTCCATGACGGGGCTCGAACCCGCGACCGATGGCACATAAGGCCATTGCTCTACCAACTGAGCTACAGAGGAATGGTCCTCTCTACCTGAATCGAACAGGTGACCCTTGGAACTACAGTCCACAGCTCTACCAACTGAGCTAAGAGAGGGTAAGGGTCCATCACATATGCTTGTTCATGGAGCCTTTTAAGGTGAACAGTCTTACGAGTCTCCCACATATGATCCGGAACGAGCTCCTACCAAGATTCGAACTTGGGGTGGTGGATTCAAAGTCCACAGTGTTAACCAACTACACTATAGGAGCCGGAGCCTCAGCTACTATATCAGTCAATTGTCCCTCTTCTTTAACCTCGTAAATATACTTGAAGTAGTACATCAGGAAGC
>JAURDW010000111.1 GCA_030827745.1 Candidatus Poseidonia sp. | reverse complement strand
CCAAGGCGAGAGAGCAACGCGTGAAGACCTCCGTCGTGACGGTCGCCACCGCCTCGACGTCCTTCGCCTTCCGAGTCGTCCTCATCGTCCGAGTAGTCTTCTTCTTCGTCCTCGTCGTCAAAGATGTCTTCGTCATCCTCATCCTCGTTGTCGTCGTCGTCGTCGTGATAGTCGTCGCCACCATCCTCGTCGTCGTCAAAGTCGTCGTCATCGTCGTCGTCGCCAAAGTCTTCTCCTCTGTCAACATCTTCGACGTCTTCATCGCGCATCATCGATACGTCTTGCGCCGACGGCTCGTCTTCACCTCTTCCACCAGACTGGCCTCCGCCGTTCGCGGCGGCATCGTCGTTTCCGTTTTCTTCGTTGTCGTTCACTTCGCCTTGTCTTCCCTTCTTCTCGTTCCCTTCCATCGAAGACGACGACGGTTTTTTCCTCGGGCTTTTCTCCTTCTCTCGCGCTCGTCTCATTCGACGCGTCTTATCCTTTTTCGAGGCGTCCAACGCGGCCGTCATCGCCGCCGCCAACCCAGAAGCCGCAGCCGCAGCCGCAGCCGCAGCCGCCGTTTTATCCTTCCCTTT
>JAURDW010000110.1 GCA_030827745.1 Candidatus Poseidonia sp. | reverse complement strand
CCCCAACGACCCCTTCGAATCCGCTGACACCGACATGGACGGTGTGGGCGACAACGCCGACGCCTTTGACGACGATGCGACCCAAACCACAGACAGCGACGGTGACGGTTACGGTGACAACGCCGACGGCACCAACCCCGACGCCTTCCCAACCGACGCCAACGAATGGGTCGACAGCGACATGGACGGCTACGGTGACAACGGCGATGCCTTCCCCAACGACGCCACCCAGTGGGCGGACGAAGACGGGGACGGTTACGGCGACAACCCGCAAGGCACCACGCCTGACATGTTCAGGTCCGATGCCACCCAATGGGCCGACGCTGACAACGACGGCTACGGCGACAACCCCGACGGCACCAACGCCGACCTCTTCCCGAGTGATGCTACCGAGTGGTTCGACAGCGACTTGGACGGCGTGGGCAACAACGCCGATGCCTTCCCCAACAACCCCGATGAGACGATGGACAGCGACGGCGACGGCATGGGTGACAACGAACAAGCCGTCCTCGAAGCCAAGCTCGCCGCAGAGCAAGAAGAAGCCGACGCAGCCGCCCAAATGCGTCTCCTCATCGGCGTCG
>JAURDW010000109.1 GCA_030827745.1 Candidatus Poseidonia sp. | reverse complement strand
GGCGGGTCATCTGCTCGAACCGGTCGGCGTGGAGCGTGTCGAGGCTGATGTTGATGCGTCGGAGTCCGGCGGATCGGAGTTCCTCCGCGCTGTTTCGGAGCGTGGCGCCATTGGTGGTCATGGCGAGGTCGACACCAAGACCGGACAGCTGGGAGATCAGCATTGGGAGATGGGCGCGCACGGTCGGCTCACCTCCGGTGAGGCGGATCCCTTCGACGCCGAAGCGCTCGACGAAGATCCGAGACACCCGGTGGATCTCCTCGAAGGTGAGCACCTCGCTGCGCGGGAGCCACTCCATCCCCTCGGCGGGCATGCAGTAGGTGCAGCGGAAGTTGCAGCGGTCGGTGACCGAGATCCGAAGGTCACGATGGACTCGGCCGAACCCGTCGATCAGCTGCGCAGTCATGCGCTCAGGCTACCGGAGGGGCAAGATCTGGACCTCGTCGCCCGGCGTAATGTTGACGCCGTCGGGCACGAGGGCAAGCGCATCGGCACGGGCCATTGCGGTCAACTGATGCGAGCCCTGCCCACCGGCTCGCCGTACGTGCCACCGACCAGTGTCGTCGATTCTGCCTTCCACCCGGAGGAAGTGGACCTT
>JAURDW010000010.1 GCA_030827745.1 Candidatus Poseidonia sp. | reverse complement strand
TCCTTCGTTGGTTTATACCATTTCGGGACAAAAATCCACCGAGGTCGGCGTTTCAGAATGAAGAAGGCGACGCCAATCAAAACAAATCGTCATCGTCGTCTTCGAACTCGATGATTTCGCTGTCATCCGTCTTCTTTGTTGCTTTGGTAGGTGCAGGTTGCTCAACAGCGGGGGGGTTGTTTTCTTCGGTGGCTGGCACGGTCCGCGCCTGGGCGAGGGAATCTTCCTTTGAGCGGAGTTCTGCTTCGGTCTTCCCCGTTTGGAGGGCCAAGGCACGACGTCGGTCTTCTCGGGCTTTGCGCTCGAGTTGTTTGTGGCGTGACTTCTCGATGTTTTGCATCATGTACATGGCGTCATGCTCGAGCAACGGCGAGTCTGAAATCAAGGTGATGTCCAACCAGCCGCCGTCCTCAACAATGAATTCAGCCAGGGGCTCAAAATTCAGGTCCGACTTTTTGATCTGGGTGTAGTGCATGGCGTTCCCCGTACGGTGTTCAACGCCAGAGAAATGGCAGTAAAACTCCTTGGTTCCGATCGTTTCACGAACCATGTCAAACAATTCACCGTAATCTTCGGATGTTCGCATTTGGCCGTGGCCTCGGGCGTGAATGTGGGCGATGTTCAGCACGGGGACGGTGCCATCGACGTGGTTCACCACCTCGAGCACTTCTTCGAGGCTGCCCCAAAGTTCCTGACGGCCCGAAGTTTCCACGCCGATTTTTGAAGGCGTGCCGTCTTTTATCCACGGGAAAACAGGGAACTCGTCCTCGTCATCGTGCCAGATGGAGTGAATACGGTCCACAATCCCTGAAAAGACGTTGGCGACTTGTTCGTTGGCGGCGTGGCCCCGCCCAAATTCACCGTAATGCCCGGTGTGGAGGGTGATGTGACGGGCGTTGATGGTGCGGGCGGCTTGAAGGGTCGCCTCAATCTTCGCCAGCGAGCGGCCCCGCTCCACGCGGTTGCCAAGCAATTCCGAGTAGTAAGGGCCATGGATGTTCATCTCGAAGTCGGTCTTGTTGGCCAGGACGCCGGCTTGCCAATATTGCTCAAAGTGTTGCGGAGCGACCATGCGGACGGTTTGCACCTCCATCGTCTCAAGCCCGAGGGAGATGATGTCGTCCATGCCTTCAACGATGGTCCGACCTTTGCAAGACAGCGGTACGCCAGCAGGTCCAAGTTTTACCGACATTCGTGCCCTCCCCCGAAACCGACCCAAGGGCCATCACATGATAATCCCTTTCTGTTGGCTGTCCGCTAAATCAGCCGCGTTGGGTCGTTTTCAAGACTGAAAGGATACGACTCTTCATGAAGGTGAGGGCTGAGCGGTGAGCCATGGAGTCCCGTGTGCAACGCGCCATCGAAGCGTTTCAAGCGGGTCAACCCGTCTGTCTCTTCGATTCTGAAAAGCGAGAGGGCGAGACCGACTTGTTGTTTCCCGCTGCCTCCGCTGTTCCTGCCACCATGCGCCAACTCCGGCAAGACTGCGGTGGTTTGCTGTTCCTCGCCATTGGGGATGAGGTCGGTGCATGTTTTGGTCTACCGTTTCTTCAAGACCTCCATACGGCGCAGGAAGCCGTTGAGCAAAATCCCGTTCTTTCCCATCTCATCACCAACGACCTCCGTTACGACGCCCGCTCCGCTTTCACGCTCTCCTTGAATCATCGAGACACCTACACCGGCATCACCGACCGCGACCGAGCGTTGACCACACGCCGCTTTGCTGAGTTGGCAACTGCTTGCTTGGCCAACGGCGAGACGGAGGAAGTGGCCATGAAACTGCTTGGTGAAGAGTTCCGCACCCCCGGCCATATTCCGGTGTGCCGGGAAGCAAAAGGCGGCCTGGCCGCCCGACAAGGCCACACCGAACTCGCCGTGGGACTTGCTCGGCTCGCTGGGACGGCGCCGGTGGTGATCGGAGCAGAAATGCTTCAACCCGATGGTGACCTTGCTCTTTCAGTGGCCGATGCACGTGCATGGGCTGAATCCAACGGCATCCCGTTCCTCGAAGGGGCCGATGTCGTCGAAGCTTTGGCTCGTTGAGGCGGACCGTCATCCTCATGAAGCAACACCTCAACCCAAAAACGGTGGTCCAATGAAGCGCATTCTTGCCGTTGGCGTCTTTGACTTGCTCCATGCAGGCCACCTTCACTACCTTGAACAGGCGAAATCCCTTGGCGACCACCTGACCGTTGTGGTGGCGCACGACGATACCGTTCGCCGGCGAAAGCACGAACCTGTCACGAATCAGGATTTGCGCCGGAGAATGGTTGCAGGTCTCAAACCCGTTGACGAGGTTGTTGTTGGAAACCCACCCGATGTACCCATTTTCGATATTCTTCCAAGAATTCAACCAAACGTTATCGCCCTTGGCTACGACCAGGAACACGCCGAAGAAACCATCCGAAAAGCGCTGCATGAACGGGGTCATGGCGGCATTGAGGTTGTCCGGGTCGAAGGGCTGAGCGACGATCTGGATGGAACCCGAAAAATCATTGCACGCATTCTCGAACGGGCTGAGAAAAAGGGGGCATGAACGTGTTCACTGGCATCGTTCAAGGACTTGGAACCATCTGTTCTATAGAAAAAAGAGAGAGGGTTTGGACGTTCGGGGTCGACCTGCCTGACACCGAGGGGTTGGAACGCGGTGCCAGCGTCGCCCTCAACGGCGTCTGCTTAACGGCGACAGAAATTGACGGCGGACGTGTTTGGTTTGATGTGATCGCCGAGACCTTAGGGCGAACCAACCTTTCCGATGCCGTGGTAGGTGATGAGGTCAACATTGAGCGCTCATTGAAAATGGGGGACGAACTTGGAGGCCACCTGCTTTCAGGGCACATCATGGGGGCGGGTGTCCTTATCGGCCGAACGACGGTCGGAGAAGGTGTTGACCTCGCCGTTGAAGCCCCCTCTGAAATGATGAAGTTTATTCATGAAAAAGGCTACATCGGGCTTAATGGCGCCTCGTTAACCGTCGGCACCGTAGAAGAAAACCGATTCAACATTCACTTGATTCCAGAAACGCTCCGCCTCACCACATTTAGCACGCTTCAAGAAGGGAGTCGAATCAACGTTGAAATCGACTCGATAACCCAAACGGTGGTTGCGACGGTGGAACGAATGATGAAACAGGAGAACCCGGAGGGGGAGGCATGAGCAAGCGATTGGGGCTGGTATGCGGTTCGTTTCACCGGGACGAAGTGGAGCGGATGCTGGCCTTCGCCAGCGAGGAGGCTGAATTTCAAGGTCTCGCCGTTGGTGATGTTGTGTGGGTGCCCGGCTCCATGGAGGTCCCCCTCGCTCTCGACCGTTTGCTCGCCTCGCACGATGCAGCCGCCTGCCTCGGTATCATCGAAAAAGGGGAGACTCAACACGGGCTTGCTATGGGTCAAGCGGTCATCAAAACCGTCCTTGAACTCCAACTTAAACACGACAAACCCATCGGTTTGGGCATCATCGGTCCAGGGGCTGAACCACATCACATTGAGCCTCGCCTTGAGCCGCACGCTCGAGCTGCTGTTCGGGCTGTCATGGGTGCTTGATTGGAACGAGCAACCCCCGACTTGCGGGCAAGAGGTTATTTGATTCGGCGTCATCGCTCTTTCATGAGCCTCCTTGCAAAATACGAATCGGCCTTCAAATCCGGCAACGTCGAAGAACTTGACCAACTCATTCACGATGAGTGCAAATTTTACCCGCATGTGGGTGGGGCCGTGATGACCAAGGCCGACATCCTCGGATTTGCAGGCAGCGGTACCGTTCGGACCGAAGCGCACCGCATCTTGTACGAAAACGATGAAATTGGCGTCGATCACTCCATCGCCCATTTCTCGAACGGCTCGACCTCCGAGGCAGTCCTCGTGTTCTATCGGTTCAAGGACGGTCAAATCATCCATGTGGAAACCGGAGCCACGCCGCTCAGCGACGACTACACGCTGGTTGGGCAATGAACGAATCACCGCTCACAGCAGCGGCCCTACTTGGACACCAAGCAGCAACACCATCGTGGCGCAGACCGTGATGAGGATGTTATCGTCGATGGGTCCAAACTCATAGCGTTCAACGAAGGTAGCGACGGTTGCAGAAATGATACCCCAAAGGGGAATACTGGGGTCTCCAGCCTTGGCGGCAAACCACCCCAACGGTGCACTGACAAGGAACATGAAGACGTTGCCAATGGGACTTTTTGAGCGCTTCCGGACAACGGCGTTGCGCACCACCCCGGTCACACCGTCGCCAAATGCCATGAACAACGATGGGACAATGGCCAACCACGGGTCGCCAACCAACCACCAGATGAGCGAAATGGACATCCACCACATCAAGCCGAATTTGACGTCGTTTTGGTTTTGTTCGGTTTGAAACCAATGCATGACAATCCCGGCCCGGTGCGAGGTGTAAAGCAACGCTGTTAGCAGCATGCCGCAAATCATGGGATACCACACATCGGTGAACAAGAAAGGAACGCTGAGGGAGCCAACGCCTCCGGCGAACATGTGAACGATTTTCCGGTTGTAATACACCGCTCGAATATGCTCCATGCCGCGGTTGACCATCATAGCGTAGGGGATTTTCGTGGCGTACAAGACCCCCATAACGTACACTCCCATGCCCAAGGCTGCAGCGAGTTGATTCACCATGGCGGGACGCCGTTGTTCCAGTTCTATTCCTTTTTTGTATGGAAAGACGGCCACGGGCGAATCTTCAAACACCCCCGCTCTTCACGGACCGTTGGGAACCACCATGTCCGAAGTACACAACGTCATCATCATCGGCTCCGGTCCAGCAGGCTACACAGCGGGATTGTACGCCGGGCGCGCCATGCTCAACCCCTTGATGTTCGCCGGTTACATGTCAGGGGGCCAGTTGATGCTCACCAGCGACATTGAGAACTTCCCCGGGTACCCCGAGGGCATCGCCGGCCCTGAAATGATGATGCAGTTGCGAGAACAGGCCGAACGTTTTGGCCTCGAAGTGCAGGACCGCAACGTCGATGAGGTTGACCTTTCCCAACGTCCGTTTAAAGTGACGGTTGAAGGTGAAACCTTCCTCAGCCACGCCATCATCGTGTGCACCGGTGCGGAATCGGTGTGGCTTGACGCTCCCGGCGAAGCCGAACAAAAAGGCAGAGGCATTTCCACCTGCGCCACCTGCGACGGGGCATTTTTCCGCGACGAGCACGTACTTGTGATCGGCGGTGGTGACTCTGCTTGCGAAGAAGCCACCTTCCTGACCCGGTTTGCAAGCAAGGTCACCCTTATTCACCGGCGTGATGTTTTCAAGGCCTCAACCATCATGTACGAAAGGGCAGCAAATCACCCCAAAATCGAAATCCGAACCTTCCGGCAAATCAAGGAATGGCTTTCTGATGAGAAAGGCTTGACGGGAGCGGTTTTGGAGAACACACAAGACGGCAGCACCGAAACCGTCGACGCTACGGGCGCCTTCATCGCCATCGGCCACACCCCCATCACCGACTTCCTTGGCGGCCAAGTTGAAACCGACAGCAACGGCTACATTCTTCACAAGGAACACACCATGACCTCGGTCCCGGGCGTGTTCGCAGCCGGTGATGTGGTTGACACACGATACAAGCAAGCCATCACGGCGGCGGGCATGGGTTGCTCGGCGGCCATTGACGTGGAAAAATGGCTTGAAGAGAACGTCCATTGAGGGCGTGTCTTTGATGGGGGGTCGCTCTGTGGAACCCCCATGGTGGATACGGCGCGACATGCCAGGCACATCGCGCTGCCAAACGTTGGCCTTGAAGGGCAGCGGCGATTGAAGGCATCCAGCGTGTTGATCATCGGAGCGGGTGGGCTCGGGTCACCCGCTGCACTGTACCTCGCCGCAGCCGGCGTAGGGCGAATCGGCCTGGTTGACGACGACAACGTTGACCTGAGCAACCTCCAGCGCCAAATCCTCCATGCAGCCGAAGACGTTGGGTCGCCAAAGGTTGACTCCGCTCGTGCAACGCTGAACGCCTTGGACGCTAACGTCGATGTGGTCACCTACTCGACGAGACTCCAACCTGAAAATGCGCTTGAGATCCTGGAAGGTTGGGATTTGGTTCTCGACGGCACCGACAATCTCCCCACGCGTTACTTGGTGGACGATGCATGCTCCATGCTCGGAACACCATGGGTATACGGTTCCGTGTTCAGGTTTGAGGGCCAAGTCTCCTTGTTCAACCACGACGGTGGCCCGTGCTACAGAGATTTGTTTCCCGAACCACCGCCGCCTGAGGCCGTCCCCTCGTGCTCAGATGCTGGTGTTTTTGGCGTTCTTCCGGGTGTTATCGGTGTGTTGCAAGCCACCGAAGCCATCAAACTCATGCTTGGATTCGCCCCCTCCTTGAGCGGGGTGTTGCTCGTTTACGATGCTCTTACAATGGACTTCACTCGCCTTTCGTTTGCAAGCGACCCAAACCGCCAGCCTGTGAAGGACCTCTCCAAAGCCGCAGCCTTGCAAAGCGGCGAGGCGTGGTGTGGTGTGGGTGGCGGCAGCACGAACGAAACGAAAGAACAAAAATCCTCTCTCAACGGCAAAGGAGACATGGTCCATCAAATATCGATGAATGAAGTGCTGGAGCGCCGCTCCGGGGGTTGGGCTCCCTTCATCCTCGATGTCCGCTCGGAGGGTGAGTACGCTCAGGTTCGTATCGCCGATGTCAACCTCCATGTCCCCCACCCCGAGGTGCTTTCAGTCCTCGACGAACTTCCGAGGGACACCGACATCTTGCTCCATTGCAAGGGCGGCATGCGTTCTCAACTGGCAGCCAACGCCTTGGTCGCAGCAGGGTGGGATGCTGACCGCTTGTTCAATCTTCAAGGCGGCATCATGGCATGGTCTTCGGCAGCGCCCCAAGACCTCGTCAACTAGGCAAGGCTTCACCGCAATGCTTGCAGTGTTTGGCGTTGGCGTCGTGGCCTTCACGCGAACAGGCCTGGCAGGAACGGGTGGTGATTTCGCTGATTCGCACCAGTTCTGAAGAGAGGATGCCTGTTGGAACGATGATGAGGCTATAGCCCAACACCATGATGAAGACCGCCACCATTTTGCCGGCAGGCGTCACGGGGACCGTGTCACCGTAGCCCGTTCCTGTGATGGTGGTCAGCGACCAATAGACGCTTTGAGGAATGGAGGTAAAGCCGTTCTTTGGGCCCTCGATGAGGTACATGAATGCACCCGAAATGAACCCGAGGACCGTGACGGTGAACAGAAAGATGACGATACGTGTTCTTGATTGAGCCACGGCTTGGCCGAGCAAGTTGGCTTCGGCGATGTACCTCCCCAGTTTGAAGACACGGAAGATTCGGAGGAGACGCAAGGCCCGTATGACCAACAAACTCTGTGCTCCAACAAAGACCAAACTGAGGTAGGTGGGGAGGATGGCCAACAAATCGACGATTCCGTAAAACGATGTGGCGTATTCCTTTGATTTCTCGGTGCAGTACAAGCGCAAAGCATACTCCACCGTGAACAAGACCGTGATCACCCACTCCACTGTTCGGAGCATGGCGTGGTGGTCGGCGTTGACCGAGTCCACGGTCTCGAGCGAAACGGTCACGATGGAGGCGAGAATGGCGAACAAAAGGGCCACATCGAAGAACTTCCCCGAAGCGGTGTCGGCCTCGAAAATCACTCGATGGATGGCGGCCTTTCGGTCGTGCGGGCCGACGGCGGCGGAAGGTTCCATGTCCCATGTCCGCCTTTCTCCGTTTAGATGCGTTGCGGCCTTGATGCTCCTTGGGATGAGGTTTCCAAACCCAAAATCAGCCCCCGGCTTCGCTTGAAGGGGAGAGGTTGATAGCGACTTTCATTCCCCTTTTGCAACGGAGGGGGGGTCATGGCCAGCATCATCATCGCAGATGAGAACGAAGGCAGACGCAACCTTCTTGCCAACACCTTCGACCGACAAGGGTTCGAAGTGACCAGGTTGAGCACCCTTGCTCAAGCCGAGGCGACTGCGGGGGCGGTCTTGCCTGATGTTCTTCTGCTCGAGGGCGAGTGGGCGCAAGGCAGTGCCTTGGACACGAGTCAGCGTTTGTCCGGTCAATCCAAGTTTCGGAACGCCACCCGTGTGGTGGTTCTTTCCCGAACAACGGCTCCCGATTACTTGGCTTCGGCAGCCATGGCGGGTGTTGCCGAGGTGATTGGAAAGCCCGTGGATATGAACCAACTCATCGCCCATATTCAGCGCCACGCTTCCAAGCAATTTGTCCCGCCACCAGCCGAAGTTGCGCCATCCGGTGGCGGCGGTTTCAGTGCACCTCGTTTTGATGTGGGCACGACCGTAAACGACAGCCAGTGGGCCATGCCCATGCTTCGCCGTTTGGTGGAATCCGGAAACATCGACGATGCATTTGTCGCTTCACTTCGTGAACAAATGGGCGATGAGGGTACGACTCTCGAGGAGGAGGCGAGCGTCAGCACCGCCACACTGACCGAAATGCTTCGCTTAGCCTTGAATCGTCTGGTGGGTGCTGGCGAAGGCGCCATTTCTTCGGCACCGCTCTCCAGTGGAAGCGACCAAACCGTCGCCTCAAGCCCCTCTCCCTCGTTCAAGAATCTCAGCAAAGGCGCGACTTTGGGTGAAACTCCTGCGTCAAACACAACCAACCTCGGTATGAAAAGTTCGATGGAGGACATCCTTGAGCGTCAAGCAGAAGACATCGCCCGAGATGTTGAGAACGCCATGGAAGGCATCCTTTCGGAAGAACCGGAATATGTGGCCCTGCTTTCTGACCAAGACAAGGTCGGGCTCGACCCCGAAACGGTGGAATTCACCCGTCTCTCGGCCGAGGTTATCCTCGAACTGATGACCTCGCTGCAACGCCCGGGGGCTCTTTCGGATCTCACGTTGCTCACACAGATTGAGGATGCGGAACGATTGGCCAGCGACATCCTCGAAGCCCTCCCCGCAAAGGAGGAGGAGGAGTGAGCACCCTCGAGTCTTCGCATCAAAAGGCTTTCATGGCCCTTTTCTTCGCTTTTTTTGTCAATTTTCTCGGCTACGCCTTCATCGTTCCCATCCTTCCCGCATGGCAGACCCAATTTTCCTTGAATGCGACCCAGGCCACGCTTCTTGTTTCTCTTTGGGCCGTTCCGTTGTTTCTGTTCGGCCCGCTCACCGGTCGCATCACCGACCGCCACGGGGCCGGTCGCACCGTTGCGGTAAGTTTGGTTTTGCTGGCGGCTTCAAGCGGGTTGTATGTCGTGGCCACCAAGGAATGGGTGGGTCGTCCGTTTGCCCTTCTCGCTCTCGCTCGTCTGTTGCACGGGGCATCAGGCGCAACCATCATGACAGCTGGCCTTGCTTCTGCATCCCAGCTTTGGCCAACGCGGTTTGGAGAGCAGGCAGGAAAATTGCTCGGCATCGCAGCCATCGGTGGTCTGTTTGGACCGGTTTTGGGCGGTTTCTTGTTCACGTGGGGGGAGGCATGGGCTTTCGCAGCGTTGGGCTGCCTCACGCTTGCTGTTGTCCCGCTGGTGGTTCTGGCGAGGAAGGAAATTGGAGGACCCCTTGAGGGGAGTTCAGCCTCGGTTTCCATTCGTGTGTTCTTTCAAGATGCCATTTTGTTTCGGGTGGGTGTTTTGTTGGCCATCACGACGGTGGCCACGGGGGCGTTGGAGGCCGGTGTTCCGCTTTTTCTCAACGACACGTTGGGGCTCTCTTCAGCCCAAATTGGCGGCGTTCTCTTGGTGATGGTGTTGATGCAGGGCATCGGTTCGGTGGTCTGGGGTCGGCTTGTTGACCAGAAAGGACCGACCCGTTACATGGTCATCGGATGGACGTTCGTGGTTCTCTCGCTGCTCGGAGTGGGCGCCACCGGTGCGTTGCTTGAGGGGGACATGGCCGTGTTTGCGATGATTGGCTTGCTCGGCGTTTTCCAATTCTCCATCGCTGCGGCACAAATTCCCATGTTGCCGATGATCGATACAGCGACCAACCGAGCGTTGGGCGAAGGCAACCCTGGCTTGGCGTTCGGCGTCTTTGGCGCTGCGTGGGCAGCGGGTACCATTCTCGGACCGTTGCTGGTAGGCCCCGTCTTCGACCTGTTCGGTTCTTGGGCGCTGGCGCTCGGGGGCCTCGCCGTTCCTGCGGCGGGGGCGTTGTTCATCACGTTGAGCAACCGTGAGGTCTTGCGAGATTGTTACGAAACAGAAATTCAGAAACGTCAACTTTGAGCAGGAGCCCCTCGCTTCCATGCGCTGCGAGAAGAGCATTGAAACCACCCATCCCTTGGGAGGGGCGGGGCAGACCATGGCACAGGGTGACCTTCCAGAAATTTTTGGTCAGGATTGGAGGCCCGAGCACCCGCTTGACTTCGTTCGCCCCTTGCCGGCGACGGCAGCCAGAAGCGAAGTTTTGGGTTTCGTTGCTCAGCAACACGATGCTCATTTGTTTCTGGTCGCCAATGTTTGGGACGACATGATCGGTGCCGAACCCGAGACCTTTGAAGGCCCGTCATGGCGGACCTTTTCCGAACGCTTTGTTGAGGGTCTTGAAAGGGGCTTGAAGAAACAAATGAACGCCACGCTCAGCGATGAACTCGAGCGCGAGGTTATCCCCCGGCGCAGCATGACGCTGATGCTTGAACGTCGGCGGACGCATTTCCTCATTGACCTTCGCCTGATGATGCGCCGTTTGGCCCATTACATGGCCATCACCGTGGACCACCGGTTGGAATGGCAGCGTTTCATGACCCGAACTCGAGCTCTTGACACCGCTCTGAAATCCATGTTTGCTGAAGGCGTGGAGACACCCGATGGCGGCCGCTTCGGAGGCAAAGGGTTCCGTTCAACGTGGCAGGAAGCCGTCGTTGCTGTCGCCACAGCACTGCGCAGGCAACCGAACGCTCCTCGCGACGCTCGCCCCGGAGCAGGGTACGACGGCGATGTCGTGGCCCCCATGATTCGGGACATCGGGTTGGGTCTTGCGATGGGGGACACCCCGCTGGACGTGATGGCGGCCAACCTCGGGAAGGTCAAATCAAATCAAAACGGCGGGTGGGAGGACGCTGGTGGGCGTGATTTGCATGTGGGTGCTTGGCACGTCGGGGTTTTGCCCCCCACCGCCCCCCTTCCTATCGCCAGCGCCACCATGACAGGACTGGCGTTCGCTGGATGGCGTCAAGGACTCGATCGCTTTCACGTGGCTTGCATCGGCGAGGGGTCGTCGTCAAGCGGGGAGTTTTGGGAGGCCATGAACCTCGCTGGCGCTCGAGGCTTGCCGATTACTTACATTTTACAGAACAACCAAATCGCCCTCGACACGCCTCCTGCAAAACAATCGGGCGTCGAACTTTGGGCCGACAAAGCGCGAGCGATGGGCTTCCCTGCGTGGACCATTGATGGTTCAGATCCCGCCGCATGGCACGCCTCAACCGCCGTCGCTCGTGAGTTTTCCATGGCAGGAGGCGGCCCGACCTTGATTCACGTTGAAACCATGCGGGGGTGCGGCCACGCCCATCACCACGACGACCTTTACTTGGGCAACCCAAGCGGCACCCCTCCGGGATACGTTGACCGAGAGTTACTGGCCTATTGGGAGGCAAAAGACCCGGTCCCTACCCATCGTGCGTTGTTGCTCGAGATGGGTGTGGAGGAATCGCTTCTTGCTGCCATGGAATCCGAGGAAGAAGAGGCGGTGGCTGCCGCTCACGACGAACTCTTGGCCATGGCCTGGCCCGAACCTCACACCGTCACGAAAGGCGTCACGTCCATCAACGATGCCGACACCCACGCCCATCACCTTCAGCGCGTCGCTGGGACCATCCAACCGACTCCGACCATCGCACCGCTCGAACCTGGTGAACAAGCGTGGTCCTATGCCGAAAAAGGCGGATGGACGTACGCCCGTGCCATTCAACAAGCCATGGCCGATATCGCCACGATGCACGGCGACGATTGCGTCTTTATCGGCGAAGACATGGAAGTTGCTGGGGCCTTCGGCATGAACATGGCCCTGAAGAACGCCGGCCATGATGACAAACTCATCGACATGCCGTTGTGCGAGGCCATCATCGTCCACACCGGCGTTGGTGCAGCCCTTTCGGGCATGAAACCCATGGTGGAAATTCAGTTTGGTGGTTTTGCAGCTCTGGGCTACAATGCGCTGGTCAACAACGCCTCGATGCTGCGGTGGCGCTGGGGAGCTGATTGCCCGATGACCGTCCGCATTCCGCTCGGAGCGCGCACACGCTCAGGTCCTTTTCATGCCAACATGATTGAATCGTGGTTCGCCAACGACCCTGGCTTGGTGGTCCTCGCCCCGGGAACGCCGCAAGACGCGTACGATTTGCTGGTGGAGGGTGCAAACCTCCCTGACCCGGTTTTGATGCTTGAACACATTGGCCTCTACGGTTTGCGAGGTGGCCGGACGGGTTGGGGAATGAACATCAATCAAGAGGTGGACACCGCCACTGTTCAGCGCCACGTCGAGGCAGGGACGCCCTACAAAATTGGTCGAGCAGCCGTTATTCGAGGCGGCCGTGATGTCACCCTCGTCACGTGGGGGGCCATGGTTCACGTTGCACTGGAAGCCGCTGAATCAATGGCCTCCGTTGGCATTGAAGTTGAGGTGGTTGATTTGCGGACGCTTTTACCGTTTGATGCCGAAACCTGCATCACCTCCGTTCAACGCACAGGTCGCTTGGTCGTTCTCCAAGAAGGGCAATGGTCCGGAGGCTTGGGCCACACGGTTCAATCCCGCATCTTGGAATCCTGTTTTTACGAACTCGAAGCCGCGCCCGTGGTCATCGGTGCCCTTGACACCCCCGTCCCGTTCTCACCGCCGTTGGAAAATCACACCGTTCCGTCGCTTGAACATGTCATTGAAGTGCTCAAAGTCACCACCAACGCCTGACCTCAACGAAGACGGTGAAGTCGACGGTCCAGATCCACCGCAAGCCAAGCACCCAGCGCTGTCGACACAAAAAAGAACGGCAACGTCGCCCACATCCCCGAAAGAAGGTTCGGTCCAAACGTACGTGCAGGGTTCATGCTGGCGCCTGTGAGCGGGCCGGCGAGGAAGGCCAACACAGCCACCGTCCCTCCCACCCAAGCAGCGATAAGAACTCGGTGTTCCGTTCGACGAAGGACGGCGAAAATGCTCAGCATCAACAGTGCTGTGATGCCGACTTCGATGAGAAAACCCTCCAGCAAGGTCAACGAGGGCGAAACGGTCGTCGGCGCTGCGGCTTGAACCGTCCATGAGGCGAGCAAGGCACCTGTGCACTGGGCCAACCAATACGGAAGGAGCCGGTTGGACGGCAGGTCACCTGAACGCCAAAAAGCCAGTGAAACGGCGGGGTTGATGTGGGCCCCGCTCCAAGGTCCAAACAACAGAATGGCCAACGTGACCACCGCTCCAAAGGTCATAGAGACGGCGAGGTGGCTTGCACCGAGCGCCACGCTCCCGCAACCCACGCCTACCATCAGGGCGGTCCCGAGGAATTCACCCGCAACGGCCTTTTGCATCGGCTTTTGGAGGAAGAAGAGGCTGATAGCCTTCCCCCTTGCAAACGGCCACCCCACGTGGTGGGAATGGTCAAGAAGTGGAGGCCTTTGGAAACGCTATGGAGGGTGAACAGACGAGCGGTGTCATGGGCATCCCCCAACTTGTTTTGAGCAACACTCTCGTCCTGAACGGGGCGCTTTTCCTCGGCATTGTCCTTCTCCGCTCAACGGTTGAAGGCTCGTCCAACAACGACCATCTCTTCTCACTCGCTTTGCTCACCATGGCCCTGTTGTTGCTCATCAAATCAGCGGATATTTTCATCGAAGGAGCGAAGGGACTCGCCTACCGTGCGGGTTTGCCCGAAGTTGTCATCGGACTGACCATCGTGTCTATCGGGACCTCGCTCCCCGAAATCTTGGTGACCTCAACCGCTGCTGCTGACATACCCAACAACCCCCAAATCGGAGACTTGGCCATCGGAGGCATTTACGGTTCGGTTTTGGTTCAAATCACGCTGATTCTCGGGGTCGTCGTCGCATTCCGTGGGGTCAAAATTCGCCCCTCTTGGCTGAAGCGGGACGGGATGATCATGTTTTCTTCCATTGGCTTGCTCACGTTCTTCCTCTTCACAGGAGATGAACTCAATCGCGTGGAAGGGGCCATTTTGATGTCGTTGTACATCGCCTACATCTACTGGTTGCTCTCAAATCGGGAGGAAATTCTGGAGGACGAACTGAGCTCTGGTGAACCGGTCGAGCGTCGTTTGAACCGGACCACGGCCTCCTACGCCGTCATGGTGACACTTGGCCTCTTGCTGGCCTTATTCGCTGCACACCACTTGGTGAACGTCGCCAGCGACCTTGCCTACGCTCTCAACGTCCCCCACGCCGTCATTGGGACCACGGTTTCAGGTCTTGGAACCTCCTTACCGGAGTTAACCATCGCTTTCATGGCTGCAAAACGCAGCGAAGGCGTCGCTATCGGCACCCTCATTGGTTCCAACATCACCGACCCGCTTCTTTCCATCGGCTTCGCCGCCATGGTCCATCCCCTGGCGTTAACGGAAGCAAGTTACAACTTGACCTATTTCCTCATCATCCCAGCGACGTTCATTGGCACCGGTGTCGCCCTCGCAATGATGCGTTCGCAATACGAATTCAAACGTTGGGAAGGTGTGATTTTGATCATGATTTACGCAGTCTTTGTTGCGCTTCTGGTCGCTGAACGGCAAGGCATCTTGGTGCTTTGAAGCCTCCAACGGCGCACCTGAAAGACATCGCTCATAAGGGGGCAACCCTTCGCCGATTCATGGTGGACTTCCAACTGGATGAAATGCAAGCCATGCTCAAGGAACTCGCCCACGAGTTTGTGGTTGACGAAGTCCGGCCCAATGCAGAGCATTGGGACGAAGCCGCCCATTATCCCAAAGAAACCATTCAGGCGGCTCATGAGATGGGGCTGCTGAACCTCCACATCCCTGAGGCCTACGGTGGTGCGGGGCTTGGTTCGTTCGAGGAGGTCCTTGTGAACGAAGAACTTGCCTGGGGGGACCCCGGTTTTGCCACCGCTGCCTACGCCACTGCCCTTGCAAGCGCCCCCATCATCACGGGCGCAACCGAAGATCAGAAAGAAATCTGGTTGCGACGTATTGCCGAAGAAGGAGCGCTTGCCTCCTATGCCGTCACCGAACCTGGAGCAGGGTCGGACGTCGCCGCCTGCAAAACGACGGCCTTGAAGGACGGCGATGAATACGTCCTCAACGGATCCAAGATGTGGATTACGGGTGCTGGACACGCCGACTTTTTCTTCGTCCTCGCCAAAACCGACCCAGACGCCGGTTATCGAGGTATGTCGGGCTTCATCGTCGAGAAGGACACTCCCGGGTTTTCTCTCGGAAAGAAGGAGAGCAACATGGGCCAGCGGTGCTCCGACACCCGGTCGATTTCCTTTGACGACGTTAGAGTGCCCGCCGACCACCTCATCGGAGGTTCGGAATCCGGCGGGTGGATGAACGCCATGAAGGCCTTTGACATGAGTCGGCCCAACATCGCTGCACACGCCACCGGCCTTGCGAGGGCAGCCTACGAGCATGCCTTGCAGTACGCCAACGAGCGGCACACGTTCGGTAAACCGCTCCATCAACATCAAGCCGTCCAGTTCATGCTGGCTGACATGAAGACGAACATCGAAGCCGCTCGAATGTTGACATGGAAATCCGCTGCCGAGTACGACGCGGGTGTTCGCAACACCGAATCCGCTGCCCATGCCAAGCGCTTCGCTGCTGATATGGCCATGCAGGTCACCACCGACGCTGTTCAGGTCTACGGCGGGTACGGGTACTCCGAGGAATACCCTGTGGCCCGATTGATGCGGGGGGCCAAAGTGATGCAGATTTACGAGGGCTCTTCGCAGGTTCAGCGCATGATTATCGGCCGTGAAATCACCAAGGGACTTTGATCACGATTTGCCCTTTCGCAAGTTGTCCTCAACGGCCCAAATCTTGTCTTGGTCGTGATGCCAAGGGACTTCGCTTTCTTTGATGGTGCAGTGATGGTCCTTGTCCTTGAACCATTCATCAAAGGCTATCTCGTCGCGCAATTCAGCTTCCATGAGCCATTCCTCATGGATTTCAAACAACGAAGGCGTTGGCTCGTCGCATTCAGTCCCATAAACGTCTTCAAACGGGTCTTGGACATCAACCGAACCGTCTCGAACAAACGAGAGGTCCAAGTCCGCTACGGTCATGACCCCCTCCTCGGCAAACTGGTAAATCTCCTTGAGTTTCTCTCGTTCCGTGACGATAAATTGTGCGAGGAGGGGAATGCGGAGCGAAGTGACCCGGTCGTTGCGCAGCGAGAGGGCCAAGGCGGCGATCTGGTCGCCGACAGGGAGGTTTTGACCTTCAGCGTGGGGATGGATACAGATGGAAGTCTCGTAGAGGTTTTCTTCAATCAAGTCCTTCTTGTACACTGCGCCGCTGACATGAAGGCTAAACACGGTCTCATCGATGAACCCAACCCCTCGAACCCATTCTTCTTGTTCGTGAATGGTGATGTCAATTTTGTACCATCGTCCCGAGACCCCACGAATAAAGAGCCCAGGAATGATGGCTTTGGGAAAATCGATGTGGATGTGAGGTGACTGATGTGCAATGTCCCTCACGAATTGTATGGAGCGGTCGTGCGCTGCTCTGCGCTCTTTGTTCCAATGTCCCGGTGGCGACCAAAGGTTTGTCATGCTGGTGGGGTTGTACCTCAAGACTATTTGAAGTCCAAAAGGGGAGAAACTCCTTCAAGCCGTGCCAAAACACCATGTCATGGCCTCTGCCGCCGTTTCGGGACTTGTTCTTGCAGCGGGTCTGAGCCAGCGTCTCGGTTCACCCAAGGCCTTGGTCGAACTGGGGGGTGCCACCTTGTTGACCTGGGCGTGTCGACATCTCATCAAAGCGGGCTGTTCACCGGTGGTGGTGGTCATCAACGAACATCTTCGCCCTCAACCGAACACGCTTCCTCCAAACGTCATCACGGTGGTGAATCCTGAACCGGAAAAGGGACGAACGGGGAGTCTCCAAGTCGGGTTGCAACGCCTTCGTTCGTTGAACGTTCATGTTGGTCGTGCGGTGATGGCTCCGGTTGACCGTCCTGGCTGGCGCCCTTCCCTCGTCCGGTCGTTGCTTGACAACGGAGGGTCTGCTTGCCCCGTAGGGCAGCACGGGCGCGGCCATCCAGTTGTCTTGGATGAGGATGCCATTGAGGCGGTGCTGGCAGCCAACGCCGACGCACCGCTCCGAGACCTCGTTGCGTTTCATCCAGTGAGTGTGGTCGCTCCTTGGCTAAATTTGAACATCGACACGCCGCAACAATTGGAAGAACTTCGCACAAACGAGCACGCCCTACTGGCCTATTACGCCCAAGGCGAAGGGATATGAGGGCCACCCACCGAGGCATCCCTATGACCGCTCGGGTGCTTGAATGGGTTCTGCACGAGCAGCGCTCAGGCCATCGGACCGTCATGGCGACCGTCCTCAACACGTCGGGGAGCGTTCCGGGAAAGACAGGAGCCAGGCTTGCCCTCTCCGCACGGAGCGAAGAATGGGTGGGCACCGTGGGCGGTGCCGGCCTTGAGAAGACCGTGCTGCAACGATGCCGCACCCTCCTTTCAGAGACCGTTTCGCCTGCGGCTGAAGTTCACACTTACGGCTTGAACAAAGGGGCGAAGGGCTATGAAGTAACGCCGCTTGATTCTCTTTGCGGTGGCCGAGTCACCGTGGCTCTTGAGGTGATGATTCCCATGCCCCACGTGTACATCATGGGCGGCGGTCATTGCGGGGAAGCCATAGCGGCATGCCTCCATTCTCTCGAATGGTCGTATTCCGTCCACGACACCAGGGAAGACTTCGTTTCTATAGAAAAATATCCGGTGGCTCAAGCGCGTTCCACTGTACCCGCCAACGAGGTATTCTCGAACGAAACTCTCCAGTCGCTGAAGCGATTCTCGGACATCGTGCTCCTCGGGCATGATTGGGCTGAAGATCAAGAACGCTTGCTCGGTATCTTACAGATTGCCCACGGTGCCAATGCGGCCCTTGACGGGGTAGAAGCGCCCCGTGTTGGCGTGATTGGAAGCCGCTCAAAATGGCAAGCCTTTGAGAGCGTTTGTCGCAACGAAGGTATCGCTTCTTCCCTCCTCGACCAAGTGGTCTGCCCCATCGGCCTGAACATTGGTGCGCAAACGCCCCAAGAAATTGCTGTGGCCGTCGTTGCGCAAATCATGGCTGCACACAAAAACGTGGACCCCAACGACGCCACCTGGCGTCAGTCTTCATGATGGAAGACGTTCGCTCGGAAGTAGCGCAATTCCTCGATGCTCTCCAACGTGTCGTCCAAAGCCAAATGGGCCCCCTTTTTTGGGTAGCGAGGAAGGCTGGGGTGCCATCGGCGGGCCAGTTCTTTGACCGTTGAAACATCGACCATTCGGTAGTGGAGGAAGTCAAGCAGGCGGGGCATCTCCTTTTCCAAAAAACGGCGGTCGTTCCAGATGCTGTTTCCACAGAGCGGGGCCGTGTTGGGCTCAACCCATTGGGTGAGGAAGGCCAAGGTGGCGTCTTCCGCCGATTTGAGGGAGACCCCTTCGTTCTTGATGCGGTCGACCAACCCGCTGCTGTGATGGTGGGCAGTGTTCCATTCGTCCATGCCTTCCAGCAGGTCATCCGAGACACGAATGGCGAGGTTGGGACCTTGGGCGAGGATGTTGAGATCGCCATCGGTCACCACGGTGGCGATTTCAATGATGGATTCGGCTTCAACATCGAGTCCGGTCATTTCCAAGTCCATCCAAACCATTCGATGCGATTCTTCGCCCATGCGCAAACGGTGAAGGCCGAATCCTTTGGTTCTTCGCTGACCACATTCAGTTGCTGAGTACGCCCTTGTCCTCCTCAAACGTAAGCATGATCTCGCCGGTTGGTCCAAAGGCGACCACGGGGAGATAACCTTCGTGCGGTGTTGCGTTTAACGTGTCAAGAATCTTCGTCACCGCATCCGATGGCAGGCGGACAGAGAAGCCTTCGGCGGTTGAAAGCAGGCCGCTGTGTGGAAGGGGTGCATCCTTTCCTTTGGTCGTGTTTGACAGTCGCTCAAGGAACGCCGTTGCTTCGCTGGCGCTTGTGGCCTCGACCGGTTCGGTTTCATCCCCTGCCTCAACCTCCGTGTCCTCTGCTTGTGGTTTGCTCTCCAAATCATCGGCCTCGTCTTTTTGCTCCCTCCCATCGTCCTCATCAGCCTTGTTGAGCGCCTCAGTCTCGTTCTCCTCGGACGGATCCGAGGGGGCGATTGGCTCTTCTGGCCCAACAAAAATGCCGTCGTCTTCGTTCATACGCTGCATGAACAAGAAACCAAAGCCGAGGGCGACGATGCCCATCAACACAAACCCGATGGCTCCAAAGAGAGCGTTTTCAAGCGAGTTTGCAAACAAGAAAGAGGTGAAGATGGAGCCGTAACCCCCCAATCCGCGACGCCACACAGCATCGTTCTCCTCATCAAATCCTTGAACGCCGATAACGACGAGGTACACCGTCATGAGCAAGAAGGCCGCCGAATCCAAGTCAGCAGTGTTCAAGGCCACATACACACCGATGAGCGAATACGCAAGCCCGGCAAGACCCAGCCGGTCCATGAAAGCAAAGAACTCGTTGTCCGAAGGCCATGATGCGCCTTCAAAGTCGTACACGAGGTCGTCTTTTGCAGAAAGGAAGGTCAACATCACGCCTTGCACTGCTAATGCAACACCGGCGATGGTGGTGCGTTGGTCGTTGGAACCCAACTCGCTTTGCAGCAAGATGTTGACAACGCTGAACGTCGAAAGGAGCGGAAAGAGGACAATTCCACCGAGTTTCCCATCACGAACCATGGACCACGTGAGAACAGCCAACCCCATGACGGGACCAAGTCCGTAGAATACGCTGTAGCCAGCGACAAAACCCAACCCTCCGATTTGGATGCTCAGTTGAGCAACGTCGTTTTGTTGCCGCAGTTCTTCCTCGTTTTCAGCCGCCTGTTTAAACAGCATGCCTTTGGCGTGAAGCGCCGCCATCAAGCAACCGGTTGCACCGGTGAGCACCCCGCTCCAGCCTGCCGCATCGCCGTCGCTGATCGGCTGAAACGTGTTGCTGAATGAAAATCCGAAAAACAGCGCAACAAAGAGCAACCCCAAGGCGTATGGAAGCCCATCGCTTCTGTTGGTTGCGTAAAGGTACGGCATGAGTAAAAGAACGACGAGGGTCGGAATCCAGTAGCCGTCCGGAAGGATGGAAAGGAGAGCAAGGGTAAACCAAAGGATGGCACCCCAAACCCAAAGGGCGTTTTCGTTTTCTGATTCTTCAACCTTGTACATGTTGTAAAGCTGGGCAAGCATGTGCACCGCCACAAAGATCCCAAGGTAGGCCTGAAACGGCCCGTTGTGGTCGCTCGCAAGGTAATCGCTCACATTCTGAGGAAGGGCCTCGAGGCCTCTTCCGACCAACCCATTGGCGTCCCGACCCACATCGGCCAGCCACGCTGCCAACGGGACGAACAACGTGATGGCGTGGTAGCGGTGCCGAACCGTTCGCCAAGCCACCAAAACGGCCAACGGAAGGAACAGGATTCCTCCTGAGGTGTCCAAAAGGGCCAAACCGAGCAACAACAGGTACGTGGCTCCATCCGCTTCTCGATTCAGCACCGTTTCATCGATGCCACGTCGCTGGATCACGGCGTTGACCACCAGAGGTGCCGTCACCAAGACCGCATCAAGAAGCACGCTTGCTCCAAAGACATCAACGCCCATCCAAGCAGCGTCGTTGAGTTGCCATGCAAGTGGAACGGCGAGGAAGATGAGGAGCCCAACGCCCGTTGCTCTGTCCGTCGAACCGATGGCTTCCATGCGGAGGAATTCACGCACGAGCATGGCCACCGGAAGGGCAAGCAAGAGAACGATGAACGGGCTGGTTCCCCAAACGTCAACGCGGAGAAGGTTGATGGAAAAAGTGAACATCATCAGCCAACCTACCACGGAGAACCGTGCTAAGGGCCCCCAAGCGGCTTCGGTGATGCTCTGGTCTTTGTCCACCTCATCAACGCTCTTCACGACCCACGTGCCCGTTTCGGCGTCGTATCGAGGTGCATGGGCGTTGCCTTGGTCCAACCACTTCAGGAGAGAACCAACGTCAAATTCCACGTGTCGCCCCCTTGCGGAAAGGACGTAAAAGGCGATGCTTAGGACCAAAAATTGAGGTCGAAACCCAACATCGACAACACGCTCAATCGCTTGAACTTCTGGTAGGGTGAGGTTGTCAAGGACGGCCAAAAGGATGACCGTGAAGGTGGTGAAAAGCATGGCGAGGGTGGCGTCCTTTCGGTGCTGAACGCGCTGGATATCGGCCGTTTGCAACGTGTTCCAATTGAGGAAAAACATGTACGCAACGAGCAACCATGGAAGATACCATTCAGGGTCAAGGATGGCTCTCGAGAGGACAACGGCTCCAATCATGGCGAGCGTAATGCTGGTCTGGAGCCGTTGTTGGGAGCGTCCGAGTTCGGCTACGGCCAAAAGGAAAACTGGAATCAAAACGTGGAGCCACGTCCCTCCGAAGGCTTCCTTCGCCGGAATGTCTTGGGTATAGGCATACCAATCCGTTAACAAATAGGAGGCACTAAACGCCAACATCGTCAGGTTCACGACCCACGTTCGGGCGACCTTGGAAATGAACACCATGTAGGGGAGGATGAGCATGCTCAACACCCAAGGCACCGTTGATGCATCCGAGGGAATCAAGACGAGAGCGCCCGCTAGCCCAATGGGCATCCAAGGGACTCGCTGCTTGAGCACCGCAGGAAAGTAGGCGAACAAAACGGTGCACCAGAGGGCGACAGGGACGTTGATGTAATCTGCCAGGGCAGGGTAGTCACCTGCTCTGAAAGGCCCGAGGATGAGGTTGAACTCGTTGGTCGAAATGCGGACCAAGAAGAGTGCGAAGACGATTTGACCGATCAAGAGCAACGAAGCCCGCTCCATAACTTCCTTGCGGAGGTCCTGTCGGGCGGCAAAGTAACCTTGGATGGCGATCACGAACACCATCAACGAAAGGGCGCCTCCAGCTCCGTCTGCGGGTGCATTGGTGTTCAATCCCTCGTAAACGAGGGGAACCAATCCGGCAACAAAGGCCACCACGACAAAGTTGAGAGCTTTGTTTGAACGCAAGGACATTTCCAACGAGACCAAGGTGATGCTCAACATGGCGATGCCGAGTTCCCAACTGACCACATCGTTCGACCAGCGAATCCAAGGGCCGACGCCGGCCAAGAGGATGGCCATTGGGGCGTAGGTGGCCACGCCCCAGCCGAAGCTGGTTTGGCCTTTGTAGCGTTGAAGCAGGCGGTAATGCCCGTACGTGAGAAGCAAACAGGTCAAGGTTTGGGCATAGATGGCGTTGGCGTTCGGGGACCAATCCGTTTCTGTGTAGTATGTGGGGTCACCAAAAAAGTCCAGTTCCAAGACCCCGGTGGCGAAACCCACGGCGTACCGCGTGCCCCAGAGAACCCCGACGGTAGAGAAGAAAAATGCAATTCCCAAAATATAGTTTTGAATATCGAGAAGGTGGTGTTCATTTTTTTTGCTTTGCATCTCGATCAAAGCGACGGACACAGCGAACGAGGCCAAACCCCCGACGAAGAGGACGAGGAAGTTTTCATTTGTCGCCTCTTCGTCAAAGGCAACGCTGAAAATCCCGCCCCAAATGGCCAAGAAGCCAATGCCCATCATCACCATTTGGGAGAGTTTGAGCATGAACTGGTCCTGCTCTCGCTGGCTTGTCCCTGGGACGTGGACGGTCATGGACGGGGAAGCAGGTTCTTCATGAGCCCTGATGCCGCCTTGCAGCGGTGAAGCGATTGCTGCGTTGGGGGCCGAGGTGCTTTGTGAAGGTTGAACTTGTGTGATCCGACGCCGAGGTGCTGCCATGACAATCGGTTAACGTTACCTCACAGGATGTTAAGATTTGACCCTGCATTGCCGTGGAGGGAAGAGGTTTTCACCTTCTCCCTCGGCCTGCGGGCCCTCCAATGAGTTGAAGACCTTCCCGCCCGTCGCTTTGACCGGTGAGATGATGAAGCGTGCCCTTCTCTCTGCTTTTTGTTTTGTATTGATGACGCTGCCTTTGCTGGCTTCGGCGGTCCCCGTCCATGGCGCCACGACCGAATCTGAGGACATCGGATGGTGGGTCGACACCACGGTGGACCGAAACAAAAACGGCATTGGGGATATGGTTGAGAAATTCAACGACCACCCGCTCTTCCTTGATGAGGACAACACGTTGCCGCTTATCGTTGATTTTGACCACACGCCAACGGAGGCGGACGTGGCCATGCTCGAGCGGGAAGTTGGGTTTCAACACCAATGGACCCTCAAGCACATCGATGCTGTTGCTGGGCGGGTGCCGCATGCCATGGTGCTTGAAACCACCACCCTTCCCGGCGTGGTGATGCTGGAGCTCGACGGCATCCTCACCGTCCAAAACGGCGATGCTGCCGTCATTCACGAAGTGGATTTGGCCCAACAACAAACCGGTTACGATGGCTCAGGGGTGACCGTGGCCATCATTGACACGGGCATCGACAGCACCCACGTTGGTTTGGATGACCTCGATGATGACAACAGCACGTACGACCCGAAAGTGATTGGTTTCTACGACCCGGTGAACAACCCTGACAAGACCAACGGAACGGAAATTCAAGCCTACGACGACCAAGGCCACGGGTCCCACTGTGCAGGCACGGTGGCGGGGACGGGCGCTCCAACCTTTGAGCACCCCGGCATGGCACCACAGGCCTACCTTGTGGGCGTCAAAGTCTTGGATGCAGGTGGCTCGGGAAGCTTCGCCACCGTCATGGCGGGCATGGAATGGACGGTGGACAACCGCTACAAATTCAACATCCGGGCGGCATCCATGAGTCTCGGTGGCCCAGGTCCTATCGAGTGGACGTCCTCCGAGGAAGACAGCGTCAATCGCTACGCCAACGAAATGGTCCGTGCAGGCATCACGATGCTCATTGCAGCAGGCAACAGTTTCGCTTCGGCTCAAATCGGCACGCCCGGCTCAGCAGAGGACGTCATTACCGTGGGGGCACTGGACAAGAACACGGCCATCGCCGTCTACAGCAGCCAAGGGCCCACCGAAGAGGGTCGCGTCAAACCCAACATCGCCTTCGTTGGTTCCGATGTGATGTCCGTGCAACACAATTCGGGTGACGGCTACGTGGCGTTCAGCGGGACGAGCATGGCCACACCCGGTGTCGCAGGCACCGTGGCCTTGATGCTTCAGGCGAACCCCGACCTTTCACCCTTTGATGTCCGCAATATTCTGCAGGAAACCTCAACCTACCGCCAATGCCACTACATGCTGGCCAACGAGCCTTGCCTCGAGGACCAGATTCCAAAGAATCGGCAAAACAACGTCTACGGTCACGGTCACGTTGAAGCCTTGGCTGCCGTGATGGAAGCGGCACAGCGCGACTACGCCTTTGACACCTCACGTTCGCTCCTGGTCACCACCGATGTAGGCATGGACGACCGTATTCACCTCATGCCCGGAGACAGCATTGATGTTGACGTTCAAGGCGAGGTCAGCACGGTTCAGTGGCGAAGCAACCATCTTCGCGACGATTGGGCCAACTTGCACACCTTTGACGAGGGCGACGCACAAGCATCGCTTGAACTGGTCACCATCGTTCACCAACTGGAACACCTCCCCGGTATTGAAGTGGAGGGCAACCACACGTTCTCGCTTCGAGGGCTGATCGCCAACGAAACCGACCCGCTCGGACCGCCTTCATCAACGCCCATCGTCACCCTTAACGTGATGCTCATGGACACGGCCAACGCCAAGACGATGAGCGAAGAGGACGGTCTCTTCTCCGGTCTCTCCGACTGGGTCGTTCCCGCCACCGCCGTTTTCCTTGTTCTCCTTGTCGTTCTCGGTATCTTCGTCCTGAACAGAGTTGAAGAAGCGACGATGGTCGAGAAGGTCTTCGGCAACGACGATGACATCGAAGCCGTTGCCGACGAGGCCGAACTCGTTCAATGAAACGGTTTTGCTTGAATCAGGCCGTGCCCGAGGCTTCCGACCACCGTTTGAGAATCTCATCGGTGTCGTCCATGCGCCCCTCGTGCAGGTAGGTGACCTCCCCTTCCCCGTTGACGAAGGCCAACGAGCCTGGGCGGGTGATGTCGAGGGCAGCGGCGACTTCACTTCCCTTCATGAAGGCATACGTCGTGAGGGAAACACCGGCGTCACCGGTTGTGTCGTCGTCGTCGTGAGCGTCTGCCGAGGCATGCCATTCGGAGAGTGTAACGCCGGTTGCGTTCTCAACGGGGTCGGTGGACATCACCAGCACGGGCAACTCCGGTTGTGCCGCCCAAAGAGCGTGCATGGTGGTGTAACACGGACTGTTGCACCATTCGGCCGAAAACACCACGATGAACGGCGAACCGGCCATGCGCGCATTGTCGTAGGTTTCGTCGTTGTCCGCAAGGCTCGAGAACGCAGGGAACGCCACTGCCTCCTCTTCCTCTTCAGCCGTGCACCCCGTAAGTGGAGTCAACAGCAGCGTCAAGGTCAGAAAAGCCAATATTTTGGTCATGCTATTCATTTGATACTGTTCCCTATTCAAACCTTCCTCCTGTTTTGCAGTTGAAAAAAAGCCATTAGGAAGGGTCGGTTGGTTCGCCATGTGGCGGTTCATCGTACCTTTCTGCTCGCCACCGTTCTCCTTCTCTCTGTTCTCGGTGCGATGCATGCCCAAGCGCAAACCGAACCCACCTGCGCCGTCCAAGGCGACTCCACAGAGGACCGCCTCGGTTGTTTGGATTCAGATGGGGACGGTTGGTCGGACCCCGACGAGAATTGGAACGTCTCCATGGGCGCCGATGCTTTTCCCGAAAATGCAAGCGAACACCGAGACCTCGATCAGGACGGTTTAGGTGACGACATCGACGAGGACATGGACGGTGACGGCGCCCTTGATGAGGAGGACCTTTGGCCCGAAGACGCGGGTATTTGGTCGGACGACGATGGCGACGGATATGCCGACCAAGGGCAACATCCGTTGACCGACAACTGCCCCCACACGTACGGGAAAAGCAAAATTCGATTGAAGGGATGTTCGGACATCGACGGTGATTTCATTCCCGATATCTACGATGACGACGCCGACGGCGACGGCATACGCAACGAAATGGAGCGGTCGGCTTCCTCGGGCACCGTCCTCTACGACCCGTTTAATGCGGCCTCCACGCCCCCCGACGCTGACCAAGACACCATTCCCGATGTCCTTGACAAAGACAACGATAACGACGGTTGGCCAGATGCAGTTGAATTGGATCGAGGCTCTGATATTTACGACGACACGGAAACGCCGTTCACCATGTATTTCGGAGTCAACACCGGTATTTTCTACGCCGGCGGGCTTGGGCCGGGTTCCTTCGGTTTCGATTACGACACGGACTCGTTTGAAATTTCGATGTCAGGTGTGGCAGAAATCGTGTTTGAGGAGCTCGTCATACCGTTTCTTTTGATTCCAGTCTACCTTGGCTTCTTCATCGCTCGTCGCAACGAATATCGTAAACTGCTTTTCGAAATCGATACTGCAAAAACCCTCGATGTGCTCAAGGATTTGGAGCAAGAAGTCAACAAGAAAGTCAAGGGCAAAAAAATTCGAGTGTACCACGGGTTGGTGCTTCGCAACGCCCTCGAAGCGATGGAATCAAAATTTGGTGGTGAATTCCAAGAAGAGGAGTGATGATTGGGAAGCAACTGGCCCCCAATTATCAAAGGGTGAATGACCTAGGCAGAGGCAGGGACGACCATGGTGGGCAAGGAACACGTATCCATGATACCCACGCCAAAGGGCCAACCTTGGTCTGCAAAGGTGAACGGAACGCCCGTTGAGGTCTTGGCGCCAAGCAATGCGGTTTTGTTGGACGTTTTGCGTGACAAAGTCGGAACACTTGGTGTCAAACGTGGCTGCGATCTGGGGACCTGCGGATGTTGCACAGTGATGATAAACGGTGTTCCGAAACTCTCGTGCCTCACCCTCGCCGGTCAGGTTGAAGGTGCCGAAATCATCACGGTTGAGGGCTTGTCCAACGGGGCTCACCTCGCTCCGATTCAAACCTGCTTTGCGACGCACGGCGGCTCGCAATGTGGATTTTGCACGCCAGGGTTCTTGGTGGCTTCACAAGCCCTTCTGAACGAAAACGATTCACCTTCACGAGACGAAATCGCGACGGCGATTGAAGGCAACCTCTGCCGGTGCACGGGTTATCAGCAAATCATCGATGCCATTGAGGCAGCCGCTGCCATTCACCGGGGCGAGGTAGAGGGTGCCGAGCCGGCCAGTTCGCCTCATCCCGACCCGCACCCCTCCGGGCCCGAAGAGCCCACCATGCCTCCCGGCCATGCGAAGTGATCACCATGGGGTCGTACAAACAGCAACCGGGCGCGTCGTCCGCCGAAATCCGAAAGGACGGCAAGCGCGTTGCTGGGAAGCAATCTTTCCCTCCACCTGGCTCAGGCGGGTCGGACCCATCCATGCGCCCAAGAGACCTGGATTTCATTCCCGAAACCGTCGGTGGAAGGGAGCCCAAACCGGCAGGTGACCACATCCACGACCGTGCGAGGACCGGAACTTCCGTCGGGAAGGCGATGCCGCTGGTCGATTCGAATGCGAAAGTCACCGGTCAGGCTTGGTACGGTGATGATGTTCGACTTCCCGGTGAGTTGATTGGGAAAATCCTTCGCTCGCCTCATCATTACGCTCGGATTAAATCGATTGATACTTCCAAGGTTGAAGCGCTCCCAGGTGTTGTTGCCGTTGCGACAGGTCAAGATGCACCCAACCGTTTCGGTGTGCTCCCGGTGACTAAGGATGAACACGCGATGGCGGTGGAAAAAGTTCGTCACGTCGGCGATTTGGTGGCCTGCGTTGCTGCCGTTGACGAAGCGACCGCCATTGAGGCGCTTTCGTTGTTTGAAATTGAGTGGGAGGTTTTGGAGCCCGTCTTTGACCCGAAAGAAGGTCTAGAGGACCATGATGAGCCCATCCATTGGCGCGGAAAGTACCACCTTGCGCGCACCAACGTGCAAAAGCGTGTGTTTCAAGAGTTTGGCGACCGTTCCTTGGTCAACAATCCTCACGCAGCCTCCCATGGCTCGTGGACGATGTTAGGCGTCCACCACGGGTTCACCGAACCCCACGCCGTGGTGGCTCACTGGGACCCGAACGGTCGCTTGCAACTCTACACGCCCCAACAGGTGCCTCACTACACCCACCGGGCTCTCTCAACGGTTCTTGATGTCCCCATGCATCAAATCAACGTCATCCGCACGTTCGTCGGTGGCGGCTTTGGCGGGAAATCCGACCCGTTCCCTCACGAGATGTGCGCTGCCCTTCTGGCCCGAAGTTCTGGAAAGCCGGTTCGAATCACGTTCGACCGGGAGGAGGTGTACTGGATCAACCGAGGCCGACATCCCAGTCACATCGACGTCAAGATGACGGCGGACGAGGAAGGCCGCATCTCCAGCTTTGATATCGACGCCCTGATTGACGGTGGAGGCTTTGCCTCTTTTGGCCACGTTACTTCGTACTACAACGGGGTTTTAGCCACCGCACCGTACGAACTCGGTTCATTCCATTACACGGGCGCTCGTGTGTGGACCAACAAACCCGCTTCGGGAGCCATGCGAGGGCACGGTGCGGTCAACACCCGATGCGCCGTCGAGGTCGGATTGGACGAGATGGCCGAGAGCATGCAGGTGGACCCTATTGACCTTCGCTTGGCCAATCTCCTCCCACCCCACAGCCGAACCATCAGCGGCTTCCGAATCACGTCCAACGGGATGCGTGAAGCGCTTGAACGGGTGCGAGAAGGTTCAAACTGGGACGAGAAATTCCGCCAACTGCCCCTCGGGAAGGGCATTGGTATCGGTTGCGGTTTCTTTATTTCAGGCTCGGGCCTTCCCATCCATTGGGACCCGAAGAATTTCCCTCATGCCACCGTTCATATCCAAGTTGACATGGACGGGGGAGTCACGGTTCACACCGGCGCTGCCGACATCGGTCAAGGCTCCACCACCGCCGTGGCTCAGGTGGTCTCTGAGGTCTTGGCCCTCCCGGTGGAGATGATTCACGTCCGAAGCCACGAAAGCGACACGAGTCCTGTCGACCTCGGTTCCTATTCGAGTCGAGTGACGTTCATGAACGCCAACGCAGCCATCCGTGCAGCGATTGAGATTCGGGACCAGTTGCTCAATGCAGCCTGGCAGATGTTAGGGTATCACCCCAACGTGCTGGTTTTGAACGACCGGCGCATCTACTACAAGCACGACCCTTCCATCGGCGTGTCGTACCTTGAAGCCCTGCACAAAGCGCAAGAGGACAAAGGCGCCCTCATTGCGCGGGGGGCTTACCGCTCCCCTCCCATGGGCGGTGTCCACAAAGGAGCAGCTGCGGGCCTTGCACCCGCCTACTCCTTCTCGGCCTATGTGGCTGAGGTTGACGTTGACGTGGAAACTGGCTTGGTTTCCTGCACCAATGTTTGGGCGGCCCACGATTGCGGCAAGGCGCTGAATCCCTTGGCGGTCAAAGGCCAAATCATTGGCTCGTGCCACATGGGCTTGGGCCAAGTTCTCACCGAAAAAATGGTGTACGGCCGAACCGGCCACCTTCAAAATGCAAACTTGCTGGAATACAAGATCCCTTCCGTGCATGAAATGCCCCACGTCGAAGCCATCATCGTCGAATCGAGCGACCCCGAGGGGCCATTTGGCGCAAAGGAAGCCGGCGAAGGCCCCCTCCTCCCCATCCTTCCAGCGGTTGTCAACGCGGTCTACGACGCCATTGGCATTCGACTACGGGACTTGCCCCTGACCCCCGACGTTGTCTACAACGGTATCGAAAAACACCTGAAGAAAACAGGTCTTGAGGACCCGCTTGACCTTCCATCTCCACGCCTGCAGCACGGGACCTTACAAGCCACGCTCAAAGCCCGGGGGGAATCCCACCGAGAGCGTGACCGTTTGCGCCAGCGCAGCGAGGACACCTCGGCCTATGTGAACGGGGTCTTGTTCGGTTTTGACCCTGACAGGCCGTTGGCCGATCAAGTCGAGGGTTGGCGCGAGGCCGACGAGCCGTTGCCCGAACAACTTGCTGAGTTGGGTTTCGCGGGACGCGCTTGGCTGAAGAAAGAACAGCGCCACATGGAGGATGATGCCTGATGCTGATGCCACCTTTCGAACTGCATCACCCGGCCAGTGTGGAAGACGCTGTCGCGCTCGCTGCTTCGTTGCTGGAGGCAGGGGAAGCCTTTGATTGGGTCGCTGGCGGCACCGATGTCTTGCCCAATTACAAATGGCACATCAATCCGAAACCTCATGTTATTTCCCTCGCCGGCATTGAAAGCGCCCACGCGCTCAGTCCATTGGAAATCGGATGCATGGTTCCCCTTGCCTCCCTGACCGTGGCCAACGGCGTCCATCCACTGCTGGCCGAGGCGGCTGCGAAAGTTGCCTCTTCTTTGATTCGGAAGAGTGCGACGGTCGGCGGCAACCTTTGCCTCGACACCCGTTGCTTCTGGTACAACCAGGGCGAAGATTGGCGGCGTTCCATTGACTGGTGCCACAAGGCCGATTGCGGTACAGGTGCGGATTGCCGAGTGATTCCCAACCAAAACACGCTCTGCGTGGCCACCTACCAGGGCGATCTCGCCCCCAATTTCATGGTCCTTGGTGCCGAAGTGGTGTTGGTTGGCCCCAAGGGCGAACGCACCCTCCCGCTTCACGAGTTTTACGCCCTCGACGGTATGAAGAAGAACGTCCTGGAGGAAGGTGAATTCTTGCTCAAGGTCGTCCTTCCCGAAACGGCGCTTGAAAGGACCGGTTCCTATCAAAAACTCCGTGTTCGCGATTCGTGGGATTTCCCCGAGGCCGGCATCGCAGCCTCGTGGATTCAAGGTCAGCCCGAATCGCTCGCTCTCGCCAGCACCGCCCTTGAGTCCATACCGCGTCTCCACGCAGAAGAAGTGGCGCAGGTGCTCCAAACCGACGGCATGAATGGTAGTGCCCTTGCCAAAGCCGTCCACAAGGCCGTGAAACCCGTGAACAACACGGCTCTCCCCCCTCGTTACCGCCGTTCAATGGTGAGAACCCTCACCAAACGAGCCGTCAAGGCGTTGATGGGTGAGTGAGATGCGACGAGCCATTCCCGTGGTTTTGGCGCTCGCCCTTCTGCTCACCTCGTACCCCGTCGCAGGCCAGGGGATGCAAGGCCCATCTTGGGAAATGGGGTGGGTTACCGATGTTGACCCAAAATACGTCGTGGAGTTGGAAGACGATTGGGATCTGACCGGTTCGTTGGTGTTTTTTGTGAACAACGAGGGACTTGGTGAGTTGAACCTTGCCATCACCTACGACTACGATGAGGACGGCCCGTTCACCTTTGACGGTCCAGAAAGTGTTTCTGTCTCGGGGAACACCAACGAGACCTTCACCATCAACATCGAGGGAGGCTCCGCTGAAGAGGTTCGGGCCTTCTCGCCGAGTTCCAAAATTGAACTCACGGTTCTCGCAGAAGAGCAGGTGGGGAGTTCAACCTTGCGTAGCCAAGAGGTGTCGGCGGATGTTACTGTCCCTCGAATGTACCGCCTCCTGCCTGACCTCACACCCCCCACAGAGACGCTCTTTGCTGGTTCATGGGTCGAGTTTACACTCGAAGTCAAAAACATGGGCAACACCCAAGACGCCATCACCCTCGGGGAGGCCACCGTCCGCAGTTGCCCTCATCTTTCGGTCGAAGGCTTGGACCAGCTTGAGGACAGCGTTGTCCCAGTCACCAACGCCAACGGCGACAATGCTGCTGTCTTCACTCTCCGCCTCGAAGCGACCAGCAGCCATCAAGAACGAACTTGTGAAGTCTCGGTTTCCGTTGAATCCGAAGGGGACAACAACCAACGGTCCAGCACCATGGACGTGGCGGTGAAGGCTCCCAAAGTGGACACTTCCGTGCCGGATACAAGCGATGACGATGAAGACCCATCCTCGTCCAGCGAGACACTTTCTTGGTTCAGCGGCTTGGACACGTTTGCAACGGTGGTGATGGCGTTCTTGCTGTTCCTCCACCGTCGCCGTTTTGATGCTTAATGCAGGAAGAATGTAATTTTTGGATATTTTTGGCCGTTCTCCGGAACCCAAGGAACGCCGCTATGGACGGAAAACGCTCATGATGCCCTGCCCAAGGCTGAGCAACTATTATGTGTGGAATGTGTCTCCGAAGGATGTAAATCTGTCGTTTTGCATCGACAACTGGAGGAGAGACTATGGCGGACGCAAACAAATCGGGATTGAGCCTCGAAGCCTGGCTCATGATTGGTCTCGTAGCCTCCGTTGCCCTTTCAACCCTGGTGATCGCCGTTGTCTCGGCCGGCAAAACCACGGTCTTTTCCCCTTACCAGAACGACGATGAGTATTCTGAACAACAACTCACGCTCATGCGGTCCACGCTCGACGACCAGAGTTTCAACGTCGCCAACACGATGTCCACGCCCATGCTGGTCAACGACTGGCAAAACCCGCACCGCACCTTGCTGGTCATCGCAGCTCCAGAGAAGCCGTTTGACGCCGCTGAGGCCGCAGCCCTCCACGACTTTGTCACCGAACGCGCTGGAAAGGTGATCCTCGCCTCCAACTCGACCAACGCCCAACTCGTCGCTGAGGAATTTGGCGTGAAATACTTTGATTCCCCCATCCGGGACGACATCAACACCGGCCGCTATTACGAGGTCACCGCAGACGACGGGACTCGGGTTTCTCCCGATACTCGAAAGATATGGGCGGTTGCCGGCATCACCCGAGGCGTTGACGCCATGGGCGAGGAAAAGGCCGTCCCCTGCTCTGAAGACGACGTAAGCCAACAATCGGTCGCCAATTGTCGCACACCGGTGCTCTTCCACCGTCCCACGGCCATCCAAGTCCTCGACGACCAAGCCGACACCAAACGGCAAATTCATGTTCTTGCTGCGGCTTCCACCTCCGCCGAAATCGACGCAGGCAAAGGCGAATCCAATCCCACCCTCGGTGAAGGCGAGACCGGTCTTATCATCCGCATTGATTACCCTGGACAAGAGGTCCTTGACCAGCGCAAGATCGCAAAAGGCGGTGACATCGGCGAAATCAGCGCAACGGGAAGTATTGTCTTCGTTTCGGACCATTCTGTCCTCGCCAACCACCTTTGGGACCAAGCCGTCGCAGAGGAAACCGGCAAGGAACAGTGCGACTCCGAGTTGTACATTCAGAACGGCCACATGTGTTGGGACACCGATTCCGAAGGCCTGAACAAAGGACTGGGTGACACCACTTGGAGAGGAAACGAATTCTTCTTCACGGCGCTCATCAACGATATGATGGAGTTTGACAACGAAGATTTGTCTGCTACCGTCTCTCGCAACACCGGGGCGTTCAACATCGTGTTCGACGAAAGCCGGCACGTTTCAAGCACCCTTTCGATGCCGTTCACGGAAGCCATGGGCGCCATCGTCTTGCTCACGAGCGATGGAGTCCTCAAGTGGCTTATCATCCTCAATTTGTTCGCTCTCCTCGCCATCGCCATCATGGTGGTGCCAGAGAAAGAGAATTGGCGTCATGTGTTTGACTTGACCCGATTCCGAGAACGTCCTTCCAAATTGGACCCTTCTCAATACCAACGGCGGACCCGTGAGGCTTTCCTCGCCAAGGTCCGCAACTTCAACGACCTGACGCGCGACGATTTTGCGCGCAAGTCCCCCGCAGAGATCATGCAAATGGTCCGCGAACCCCGATTGGTCGAACTCGTGAGTTCGAACCGCGTCTACTCCAGCGATGAATTGAGGGAACTCATCCCGCACATCCGTCGTTGGGGAAATTGAAACAAGGAGGATAAGACATGCAACCCCCAGCCCCCCCAGCAGCCCCGCCCGCGCCTGTTCCTGCAGCGCCCGCAGCACCCGTGGCCCCTGCCGCCCCCGCCGCTCCAGCGGCACCGGTGGCACCCGCCGCACCCGCCGCGCCTGCAGCACCGGCCGCTCCGGCCCAGCCGAAGCACCAAAGCACCCCCGAAGTCCGAGAGCGCCTCAAGGCCGTCGGTGCGATTGCGCAAGCAATCGCAGCCGAAGTCCAAAAGGTCATCATCGGAAAGTCGCACGTTATCGACAACGTGTTGATCAACATCCTGTCCAACGGGAACCTTCTCTTCGAAGACTACCCTGGATTGGCCAAGACGTTGATGACCAACACCTTTGCCGACGCTCTTGGTTGCGACTTCAAGCGTGTTCAGTTCACGCCTGACTTGCTCCCTGCTGACATCACCGGTACGAACATTTACGACGCCAAGAAGGGCGAGTTTACGTTCAAGCCCGGCCCGTTGTTCTGCAACCTTCTTCTGGCTGACGAGATCAACCGTGCACCTCCCAAGACCCAAGCTGCTCTGCTTGAGGCCATGCAGGAGAAGCAGGTGACCATCGGTACGGTGACGCACAAGTTGCCAGCCCCGTTCATCGTTATGGCCACGCAAAACCCCGTTGAGCAGGAAGGTACCTACCCGCTTCCTGAAGCACAACTTGACCGATTCATGTTCAAGATGTCCGTGGGTTACCCTGACCGAGCCGATGAAGACGAAATCCTCGCCCGCCGTATCAGCCGTGGAAAGGACGCTGTTGACGTTGATGTCATTACCGACCCCGCCCGTGTGATCGCCATGCAGCAAGCCTGTGAAGACGTCTACGTCGACCCTGCGCTGCGGATGTACATGGTCGAGATCGTGTCCCGCACCCGTGAGGACCCCCGTGTGCTCGTTGGCGCTTCACCTCGTGGCTCTCAAGCCCTGTTGAAGACGTCTCGCGCAGCCGCAGCACTTCGTGGTCGCGACTTCGTCACACCCGACGACGTCAAGGCCATCGCAGAGCTTGCCATCGCCCACCGTATCATCTTGAAGCCCGAGCACCAAATCAAGGGTCTCGAATCAGGGGAGGTCATTCAGGCCATCCTCCGAGAAGTCCCTGTGCCCACGGTTTGAAGTTGAACCGCACACCGAGGTGAATCGAACATGTGGAGTCGCAAGTCAGCCATGCTTGGCAGCCTAGCTGTTGCCATGTATCTTCTTGGCTTGACCCTCCGAAACACCCAACTTGTCACCATTGCCGTCGTCATTTTTGTGTTCCTCACATGGGCTGCACTCCTGGGGAACCACGCCGACGTGGCTTCAAGCGGCCGACGAGCTGAAGAATGGTCGGGAGAGGAAGGTGCTGCCCTTGGCAGCGTCGTCGCCATGCGCAAACTCTCCAGCGCCCGCATGTTCGAAGACGGTGAGCTGAACGTCACGCTCAGGATGCAAAACACATCATCTCTTCCGAAGATTCTGGAGGTGCGAGACCGTGTTCCCGAAGTTATGCGAATCAAGGAAGGCGCCAACTACATTTTGATGGAGCTCGGCCCCCGCCGAGAGACCTTCATCGAATACACCGTTGAGTGCCCGCTTCGTGGTTTCTACAGCCTCGGCCCGGTCACGGTGCGCATTCAAGACGCCTTCGGGTTGTTCCACAAGGAGAAAGAATTGCATGTCTACAACGATTTCCTTGTGTTCCCGAAGATGGAAGACCTCAAAGAGACCTTCGTCAAGTCGCGTGTGCCGAAGATTTTCACCGGTGCGGTGAACATTCGTCAACCAGGTCCTGGTTCCGAGTTTTACTCGTTGCGTGAGTACTTCGAGGGCGATTCGTTCCGGGCCATCAACTGGTCCGCCTACGCACGCTCGGGGAAATTGATGGTCAACGAGCGTGAGCGTGATGCTGTTTCCGACGTCATCATCATCGTCGATTCGCGAGCGGTTGCAGAGACGGGACCCGTTTCCCGCAACGCGTTGGTGTACTCGACCCGAGCGGCCGCATCGCTGGCGAAGTACTTCCTCGGCCGTCGCGACTCCGTCGGCGTGATCGTTTACGGAGACGAAGTTGTCAGCGTGGACCGCGACACTGGAAAGAAGCAACTCTACGTGATTTTGACCAAGCTCGCCGGAGCCGTCGCCCGAGGCAACATCCCACTGCAAGTCGTGGTCAACCGCATCCTGCCTCACATCAACAAAGGAAGTCCGATCATCTTCCTCTCCAACCTTGAGGACGACCCCACCATCGTCAACGCCTTGCGTGACTTCCGCGCTCGAGACTTTGACGTCACGGTGCTTTCGCCGTCCTCGCTCGAGTTTGAATTTGACGCCAAGCGCATCGACCGGACGGGTTACGAAGTCATGAAGACCGAACGGGACGTGCTTATCGGCGAACTCCGTGGTCTTGGTGTGAACATCATGGACTGGGAGCCTGACATGTTGCTTTCAACCGCCCTTGCGGGGGCACGAGGATTCTGAGGTGAGTGCATGACGATCAACAAGCCATCGGCCGACACTTCCCACCTGTACGACGGAAAGACGGTTCGTTCATCCGCTCCTTCCCGAAAGAAGGCAGCCGGTCAAGTCGGCTCTGGAAGCGACATTCCAAAAGACGCCATCCCAACGGTTGAAATCCCCAGTTTTATCGAAAGTCTTCTCGGTGGACCTCTGGTTCCCAAGATGAAGTTCCTTCCCCCCGACAAGATGGTCCAAAACCTGCAGATCGGCGTGTACGGTGTCTTGGTCGCCTTGGCCTTCCTCACCTACATCATCTCTCCCCCGCAGGGGACCATGTGGTACATTTTGACGGGAAGTCTCGGCTTCGCCAACATCATGCAACTGGTGGTCATCGCCGGTGCGACCGTTCTCGGGTTCATGGGAGCGTTCAAGCGCGACGCTCGACTTTCCTTGGGAAGCAACTTGCTCTTCATCCTCGCGATTCTTCGCTTTGCTTCTTCCACCACGGCTCTGTCCAACGACCTCTTCGGTCTGCAGGACAGCCCCACCATGCTCTCCATCCTCGTGGTGGTGTATTCGGTTTTGCTCATCATGTATTTTGAACTCAGCAACGGGGTTATCCGATACTCCATGCTCGACACGAGCATCAGGACCAACGAAGTCTACGTGATGAATCCAAAGAAAATCGTGTCGAAATACCACCGCTCGCTCATCATCAACCCCGTTCTTGCCACGTTGTTGGCTTGGTTTGTCCTTTCGGCAAACACCATTCTTCCCGCAATCGTCGGGATCTTCTCCAGCGACACCGCCCTTCGCATGCGGGAGTCGGTTGAACTGACTTCGGTGTACGGTGTTGCCCTCGGCACGTTGTTCGTTTTCATCACCGTGGGCATTTTGTTTGGATTAAACCTTCCAACCCACTTGCAACGCTTCCGCGAGAAGCAAGCAGAGTAAACGACACCTCAGGCCTGTGAGGTTTTGATGGTGGTCATCAATTCATCGAGCATTGCCGAGATGTCCACGCGCTGCGTGAGGAGATGCGCCGAGGCTTTGGTGACATGGAGCAGGCCCTGCTCAATGGAACTGTCATCACCGAGCAATACCTTGAGGTCGGCGCTATCTTTGCATCCGATGAAGGACAACATTGCAGCGTAGTAGGCATACGTCGTCTCAGCCTCATGGCGCTTGAGAACGTCCACGCTGCGTTTGACGTCGTGTTGCGGGATGATGAACCGCCAACGGTTTGGCGTCGTTTCAAACGAACAAATCCGGACGTCGGTTTCTTGGAGTTCCGTCAACACATCTCCGAGGGCATTGGCAGGCCCTCGCATGGAGTTAGGACGAACGTCCAAACAGGCCACGCGAGGAATACAGGCTACGCCCTTGATGAAAGAAGGGCCTTCAATGTCGGGACCGATCACCGTTTTCAGATTATCCTGGCCGTGACCGGCCAGATGACGTATTTCGATAGGGATGCCAAGCGTGTAAACAGGTTCCACCGTTGCTGGATGGATGATGGTGGCATCGGCGTTCGCAAATTCAACAGCCTCGGCGTAACCAAGGTAGGGAATGGGCGAGGAAGCGATACCCCATCGAGGATTGATGGGATAGATGCCAAGAACATCCTTCCAAAGAACGACACGCTGAGCTTTCAACAAGGCCGCCAGAGCGGTTGCGGTATGGTCGCTACCGCCCCGTCCCAAGAGGGCGATGTGGCCGTCGCTTCCCTCTCCAAACCAACCCGTGACGACGGGAACGTCTGAGAAGGCACTTTGGTCGATTTTTTGTGCTGAACGCACCATATCAACAGTCCTCGCCGTGCCGACGCCTTCCAGGCAAAGCCCAACATCTTCTGCTCCCAAAGGATGTGCGGGGATGCCTCGCTGCACGAGGTCGTGAGCGATGACCAACGCGGAAAGCCGTTCTCCAGCGGCGAGCAGACGGTTGTAGGCCAAGGTATCGCCGTCGTTGCTTGCAAGGGAGGCGAGCGAGGTTTCGATACCGCCCAAAACGCCTTGAAAGAGTTCGTAGAGTGGGGAATCAACAAGCGAGGGTGCAAATCGTAAGTGATGGCTGGCGAGGTCGTTGACCAACCGTCCGGCATACCTCGGTTCCTTGGCGGCCCGCATCAGGCGGTCCGTGGTCCCCCAAAGGGCCGAAACGACGAGCACGACCGGCCGCTCCGCCTCGTGGACGATGTGAGCGATGCGCTCGAGGTCGCTTCGGTCGCGAAGGCAGGAGCCTCCAAACTTGTGCACCTCTGGAGATTCACGCATTGTTGAACCCTCCACGCACGTGCAGGTCAGCGATGACGAGGATGGCCATCGCTTCGACGACCGCCACGCCTCGCGGCGCCAACACGGGGTCGTGCCGCCCCTTTACCAGCAAGGGCTCTTGCCGGTCGGTTGCCAAATTCAGCGTGACTTGCTCTTGAGGGATGCTTGAGGGAGGTTTGAGGGCCACACCGACGTGAACCGTGGCACCGGTTGCAAGCCCAGCCAAAGCCCCGTCTGGGCGCTCACCTTCCAATTCCGGTGCTTCGGCGCTCCCACCCCACATGTCGTTGTGCTCGCTACCGAGCATGGTTTGAACACCAAAGCCCGAACCGAATTCAACCCCTCGGGCTGCAGGAACGGCCATGAGGGCACGAGCCAGAGCGGGTTCCAAACCGTCAAACCACGGTTCGCCCAATCCAAGGGGAAGGCCCCGAATCTCCAAATCAACCCTCGAACCGATTGAATCGCGTCGCTTCCTCGTGGTTTCGATCAACTCTGCCATCTGTTGGGCGGCCTCCGGGTCGCGACAACGCAGCGATTGGCAAAGGTCCGAACTCCATCGAGGAGGACTGGCGTTCATGGGCTTCGCTTGAACGCCGCCAACAGCGCCAACGTGGGCTTCCACCTCAATGCCGTGAGCCTTCAGCCAAGGACGGAGGAGAGCGGCAGCGGCCACCAAGGGGGCCGTCATTCTGGCGCTTGAGGTGCCTCCGCCACGGAGGTCCGCCTCTCCCTGCATGCGTTTGTGCATCACGAGGTCTTGGTGGCCGGGTCTTGGGTGATGCGGCAGGAAGCTGTAATCGGTCGAGCGGGCATCGGCGTTGGCGATCTGCAACTCAATGGTTTCTCCACTTGTCACACCGTCCTCAACGCCGCTGAGCCATTCGACCACATCCGCCTCCTTCCGCTTGCTGCTGAAGGTGCCGCCTGTTTTTCTCAACATCATATCGGCGTTGATTTGAGCATCGTCGACGGTTAAACCCGCAGGAATGCCCTCGAGAACCGCTCCGACCGAAGGACCATGGCTTGACCCGTTGAGGGTGATGCGCACGACCTCACCCAAACGCATCTGCATGATGAACGGGAATTTCCACATCCTTGCCCTTTTAGAAGGTGTTCACTCGAGTTCGTCATCCCCTTCTCGGGAGAGAAAGGTGGTTTCAACAATCTCCACGTTGCTGTAGCGCCCGGTGTACCATGACCTGATGCGGTCAATGGCTTGTCGTTGGTTTTGGGGGATGACGAGAACCAAGGCCGGTCCAGAACCGGTGATGCCGGCGGCACGGGCGCTGTTCATGAACGAGTCGTTCGTCATCTTTCTGCCTTCAATGTCCTTGAAGGCTGCAGCGCTTCCTCGCCCGTTCCAAGTCAAGGCCACCAGCGGGTTTCGTGTTTGGAGAGCATCCAACGCTTGTTGAAAGGCGGGTAAATGAGGCTCAAAATCAGCGAGCTGCGGCTGGTGTTCTCGGGGTCCACGAAGGACCAAGACCACAATCCACTCTTCGCTGGGCAAACCTTGGTCTTCCAGCAACACGCCTTCGGCGATAGGGGCCTGAACATCCACAAGTTTCCAGCCGGGCGTCATGCACCCCCACGCGTCGTCAATGGACCCGGTCAAGGAAACGCCTGCGGCCAACTGGGCCGTGGCCGCAAGATGAACCATCTCGTGAGGCTCGAGGTGAGCCCCGGTCGCATGCACAAGCGCTCGCAGGGCGGCGATGCAGGTGGCTGCAGAGGATTTGAGGCCTTGTTTTGCAGGAATTTTTGAATTCACGCCCCAGTGGAGTTCATCGGCTTCGTACCCTTCGGGAAGCGGGTGGTCTGCCGATTGCCAAGCCTCCAGCACGCGGTCGAGAACACCGTCGGGGTCGTTGAGTTCTCGCTTGCTGGGCCGATCGAGCAAGCGGACGGTTATGGGGAGGTTGAGGGCCATGCAAGAACCGTAGCCAAGTGGGGCAGCATGCAAAAGGCTGCACGCACCGTGCGCCGAACCCTTGCCCAAAACCGCCATCGTTAACGTTCCTCCACTCGGCTGCCGATGGCTTTCCCCAAATGACGCCCACCGTGCCCGCACCAGCCAAGGACAGAATCGCCCGCGGCGATGTCGGTCACGGAGACAGGTGTGTTGGGATTGGCCATCAAACGAACCGTTTCTGCTTGTTGCAAGAACACATGGGACATTTGAGGTTTCCGTTCGTTGTTCCCCGATGTCACAACGCTAATTTTGACCATTGGCCGTTGCTCAATTTTGACACGCCCGAGAACAACGCTCCGTGCATCACCGGTGGACGCCACTGCCAAAACGGCGTCTCCCGCCGTCAACTCAGCCATGTATTTCGTTGCACCGTCGGCCATCATCACGTACGCATGAGGCGCCCCGGCGTTCACTCGGAACGGGCGGGTCGGGACAAACATGGAGGGCACGGTTTCGCTGTGAACAAGAAGCAATGTCGAGGCTGAGGACCCGACAAGCAAGCCCTCGTTGGGCTGAAACAGGGAAAGGAAGTCCAAGCAGTAACGGTCGCCTACACCCGCTTCTTCGACGTGTTGGACAAGCATCGTGGAAACGGCGAGGTCTTCGGTGTGAAGCGTGGCCGGCGTGGGAGCGGGAGCTTGCTCCAAACGTTGCGATTTCACCGCCATAGCGGCTTGGAGCATCGCCTCCACACGGTCGACGACCAAGGCGTCCACGCCTTCGTGGAGGGCAAAGCCTGCGCCTTGTGCCTGCATCGGGGCGTTGATGATGGCGGCGATTTTTGTTGGGCTCCCCGTTCGTGCAGCAATGAGGTTCTCAAGAGGAATCATTGACCATGATTCGCATTCAACAAGGATCCACTCGACACTGCCCATCAATTCAATGCCGCTCGTCTGCGTTTCGCCGTCGGTGATGACCACATGAGCGCCGAGCGGACCGTCAGGTCCAGTAAGAACGCCCGAGGAAACATGCAGATGCTCGTCGCTCGGTGTTGTTGAGAGGTATCGGTCAACGCCCTCCTCTCCCGCTGGTTCCTCTCCCGGAGCAAGACGAAGCCAGAGTTCCATGCGTTCACCTACCACTCGCATGCGGCCAGAGCCTCATCGACGCTTGCTCCTTTGTGGACGAGCAACACCAATGCCCGGGCCATTGATTCGGGGCGAGGATGGGCGAAGACTTGGCGTCCCATGCACACCCCGCTTGCACCAACCTCCAACGCAGCAGCCACCATTTCGAGCACGGCTCGCTGGTCACCCGAGGCTGGGCCGCCGGCCACCAGCAAAGGAATGGGAGCAGCGGCGGCCACCGTTGCGAAGGAATTGGAAGACCCCGTCCAGGTCGTTTTTGCTGCATCGCACCCCAATTCAAACGCCAATCGGACAGCGTGGGCCTGGCCACCGGTGGGGTCGCCATCCAAGGGGTTGAGGTGAGGTCCACGTGCATAGACCATACCAAAAGCAGGCAGGCCGAGAAGGTGGGCTTGACGGTTCAATTCCCCCATACGTTCGATCATCTCGGGCTCGGTTTCGCTTCCCATGTTGACTTGGCTTGAAACGCCCAGGCCGCCTCGACTCAACGTCTCATCCGCCCCGCCCACCAACACCTTGTTGTTGCTGTTTGGTCCGCTGTGACGGGTTGAAACGGAATAGTGGATGACCATGTTGGTCGCCGTGCCCTCGCAGAGGTGGGCGTACCGGCTCACCACGCCCTTCTGAGCGAGAATGACGTCCACCTCGGCGCGAATGAGGTGCATAATCAACCCTTCGAGGTCTTCCAGCCCTTCATTCGGATAGTCGGAAGCTCCGTGGTCAATGGGAATCCAGACGCCCTTGCCTTGGGGCAGCAGGGAAGCGAGACGTTGTTCCTTGTTCATGGCCATGGGAGGCCCCCTCGTTCATCAAAGGTTTGTATCTTGCTGGCTAGTTTAAGCCGTCCGCCATCCATTTGAGCGCAGCTTGTTCGGCCATGCTGAGATGTTCTTGAAACGTCGAGCGTGCGATGCCTTTGACCTCGGCGAGACCCTGAACAGTGATGCGTTTTGGGTCGTCGTAATACCCGTGTTGCGAAGCGAGGAGAAAGCATTCCAATTGACGAGGCGTGAGGTGTTCTTCAAACCGTTCAAAATTGCTGTTAATATGTTGTACGCTCACGGTTGAGGGTGGAATCAATGTTTTGCTGAGCCGAACAAATTGTGCCACGGCCTTTGGCAAGCCACGAATGGTCAGCGTGAAATCCCCTTGTTCAT
>JAURDW010000108.1 GCA_030827745.1 Candidatus Poseidonia sp. | reverse complement strand
ACCGCTGGCGTTGTCGCCCCAACCGTCGCCATCTGCATCCGACCACTGGGTGGGGTCGGTGGGGAACGCATCGGGGTAGGTCCCGTTGGCGTTGTCGCCATAACCGTCGCCGTCAGCGTCCGACCACTGTGTACCATCGGCCGGGAATGCATCGGCCATGTTTCCGCTGGCGTTGTCGCCATAGCCGTCGCCGTCCATATCCGACCATTGCGTTCCGTCGGTAGGGAAGGCGTCAACATCATCGTTGTAGCCATCGTTGTCAGTGTCTTTCTGTGAAAGGGCGCAACCGTACTGGTCAACCGTCGCTCCGAGGGAGGTGTTTGGACAAACGTCGGATTCGTTGGGCACACCATCGTTGTCATCGTCTTGAACCAAGTTGAAACAATCGTTATCGCCGATGAGTTGGACCGAGGCGTTGGAATAGAGGTCAATGTGGACACAATAGGTTCCGGATGCACTTGGGGTGTTGTAGGTAAAGGAAGGGAGGCTCGTGTTCTGTGCCGTAGCCGTAAACGATGTCATCGAAGAGGTGGCAAGGTTGGCCCCAGAAGAATCGGTCATACGGTATTGATACTGGTAACTATCACCAACCACCAGAT
>JAURDW010000107.1 GCA_030827745.1 Candidatus Poseidonia sp. | reverse complement strand
GTATGCCATCATGTAGGTGCTGCAATAGTGGTTGTTTGGCATTGTATGGGTGTATAACAAGTTGATGAACACTCCCAGCATGATTGTAAGTCCATCCACCATACTTTTACAGCCACATGTGGGCAGGTTTCATGCCTCAGATCAGGCAAAAATCCTGATTTTCTGCCAACTCTCAGGCAATGTTTGGCCATCAAGTGGGGGTATGGCATCATGTAGGTGCTGCAATAGTGGTTGTTTGGCATTGTATAGGTGTATAACAAGTTGATGAACACTCCCAGCATGATTGTAAGTCCATCCATCATACTTTTACAGCCCCATGTAGGCAGGTTTCATGCCTCAGATCAGGTCGATTTCCTGCCGACTTTCAGGCAATGTTTGGCCATCAAGTGGGGGTATAGCAGCATGTAGGTTGTTGAATAGTGGTTGTTTGGCATTGTATAGGTACATAACAAGTTGATGAACACTCCCAGCATGATTGTAAGTCCATCCATCATACTTTTACAGCCACATGTAGGCAGGTTTCATGCCTCAGATCTCGATTTTCTGCCGACTGTCAGGCAATGTTTGGCCATCAAGTGGGGGTATGGCATCATGTAGGTGCTGCAATAGTGGTTG
>JAURDW010000106.1 GCA_030827745.1 Candidatus Poseidonia sp. | reverse complement strand
AGTGAGATCGCGCCGAGGGTCTCGGGCTCGTCGCACTCACCGTCGCCGAGGAATGCCCATACCCGGCTGTTCGCCGTGTCGTCGAGTTGACGGTTGGAGAGATAGCGGTTGAAGCGTGCGTGGTAGAGGGCGGTGATGGGCCCGAGGCCCATCGAGACCGTGGGGAACTCCCAGAAGTCGGGCATGAGCCGAGGGTGCGGGTAGCTCGAGAGCCCACGACCGCCGCGACCGATCTCGCGGCGGAAATGATCGAGGTCGTCTGTCGTGAGGCGCCCCTCAAGGAAGGCGCGCGCGTACACACCCGGGGCGGCGTGGCCCTGAAAGTAGACGTGGTCGCCCATGCCGTCGGAGTCCTTGCCCCGGAAGAAGTGGTTGAACCCGATCTCGTAGAGAGAGGCCGATGAGGCGAACGTCGAGAGGTGGCCGCCGATCCCATCGGCGCGCTTGTTGGCCTTGACCACCATGATCGCCGCGTTCCATCGAATGAATGCGCGGATCCGGCGCTCGATGTGCTCATCTCCGGGGAACCACGGCTCCTGCTCGCGGGGGATCGTGTTGACGTAGGGGGTTGAGACGGTGGCGGGGAAGCTCACCTGTCGCGCGTTGGCGTGGCTGAGGAGTCG
>JAURDW010000105.1 GCA_030827745.1 Candidatus Poseidonia sp. | reverse complement strand
GATGGCGTGAAATCGGTCAACGACCTCTTGGGGATCGACACCCTCCTGTTCTGCGGTCACCGTGATCGGCGTACCGTGTTCATCGGACCCCGACACCATCAGGACCCGATTGCCAAGAGCGCGTTCAAACCGAAATTGAATATCGGGTGGAAGGTAACATCCAGCCACGTGGCCCAGATGGAGGGGGCCGTTCGCATAGGGCCAAGCGACACAAATCAACACGTGTTCGCCCGTCATTCCAACCCCCCTAAGAACGGGGAGTTGCACCCGCTTCTTGAGGTTCACCCCCCACGAGTTCAACACCGATGCTGTTGAGTGAAAGAGGCGTCATTTTGAAGAACCCATCTCTCGTGGAGAGGTATACTCCCAATCGGACAGGGGTCTTGGACAAGCCATGCTCATCGACGCATTTAGCGCAGTTACAACTGCACAGGCAACAGGCGAGGGCGACATTCGTCTCCTGATATTCTACATCACGTTAGCACTCGGTGTTTCGTTCCTCTGTTCAATTCTCGAGGCCGTCGTGCTCTCCACCCCACAAACCCATGTTAACATCCTCAAAAATGAAGGCAAGAGGACCGCTCAAATGTGGGAGCACCTCAAAGATGACGATTCTGTACGGCCCTTGACG
>JAURDW010000104.1 GCA_030827745.1 Candidatus Poseidonia sp. | reverse complement strand
GTCAGGATCAGGTACGGTCGCATGATTGGTCGAGATGGTGATGTGTGGGATATGCCTAAACTTGTAGACCCTGGTCAGAAGACGATGATTCAGTGGCACCAGCCAGACAGAATAACCATACATTACTATATATGCAGGATCTTTCTTTAAGCCAGAAGGTGGGTGTGGCCATTGCCATCGCTCCGACCGTATTGATGTTTGGACCCATTCCGATCATCCTGGCTTCAGGAGATTTCCTGATGCGTCAAATAATTAAACATAAAGTCCAAGATAACAGTGTGAAGTTCAAGCCCAGGTAGCCTCTTTCCGAGTGGATTGCCTGGGTGATTTCACATTGTTCTCCGGTAGCTCAGTTGGATAGAAGCGTGGGACTGTTAATCCCAAGGTCGTGGGTTCGAGCCCCACCCAGAGAAATTTTGTTGATCTGTAAAAAATTACTTGTCAACAAAGTACCTGCGGGCCAGATAGAAACCGACCGCGACGATGAGACCGCTGACAGCCAGACCCGCCAGACTGCGAGATCCATCCTTTGACATGAAGTTGGGGATGTAGACAGCCAACTTTGCCTGAACATCAGGATAGAATACCAGACCGACCAGGACAGCCACAATCAGTGCCTCATACTGCTCCTTG
>JAURDW010000103.1 GCA_030827745.1 Candidatus Poseidonia sp. | reverse complement strand
CCTTGTTCACCGAAATTATGGACGATGCCACGGACGCAGGGTTCAATCTTGACCTCGGTCAGTTGACCACCGGCGCTTCCAACGTTTATGTTCACCAAACGGAGGACATCACGCCTCAAACCATTCAGGATCTGGAAGGCAACGACGTCCAGGTGTGGAGCCGCACCAGCGACGTGGTGCTTCGCCACGGCCTGCTGTCCAACGCCGTCATCATGACCGACTGGTCGGAGACCACCTTCGGTAGCGAACCTACGGGCTTTGACATCGACATCATCGCCGAAGCCGAGAACGTGCTGACCGTGGACATGCTCTACACCGAGTACCTCGACGACCAGTACCAACTCGTCGGCGCCGACATGGATTTTGACATGACGGTGGGCAACGACATGAACCTCGGCATCGACATCGCTCTGGAAGGCGACGGCGAAGAACTCAACATCGACTTTGACACCGGCATGGACTTCAGCTACTCCATCGCTTCTCAAGCCGAATGGCGCCTTGGCAACCCGAGCCCCATCTATGTCACCGCTGCCGCCAACGACAAAACCGTTTGGGAATGCGTTGAGGAAGGCGACACCGTGGGCGTTTCCGACGATTGGGGCGATGCCGAGGTCTACGACATGTGCGGCATGATCGA
>JAURDW010000102.1 GCA_030827745.1 Candidatus Poseidonia sp. | reverse complement strand
TGAGAGGTACCGGGATCGATACCCGGCATCTCCAAGTTTTGAATGCTGTTTTGAGTGAAAATTGACGTTGCAATTTTGAAGTGTCCCATTTCCACTATGAGGAATTAATATTGTTCATGTGTGTGTGTAATTTATACCAAATATTGCAATTGCATTTGATATAGTTTTTGGGTCAAAACAAGTATTCGCCCAATGTGGGGCTCGAACCCACGACCCTGGGATTAAGAGTCCCATGCTCTACCGACTGAGCTAACCGGGCAGTTACGTTACATTTCATGCCACAAAATAACAAATAAATCTGATATTTGTGAAAGCATGAAAAAAATTACGCAGTCGGCAGGATTCGAACCTGCGCGGGCAGAGCCCAATAGATTTCTAGTCTATCGCCTTAACCACTCGGCCACGACTGCAGACAAAATACCCATTGCTGTATCTAACTTCTATGCATTTTATTTTAAACAGAGGACACTTATTCCTGGCAAATTCATGATATGGCCATTCAATTATATTGGCAGACCATTGGGAACAATTATTTTGACAAAGTAACCGCATTTTTTAATATGTTTATATGGGGGTGTAGCTCAAGTGGTAGAGCGCTCGCTTAGCATGTGAGAGGTACCGGGATCGATACCCGGCATCTCCAAGTTTTGAATGCTGTTTTGAGTGAAAATTGACGTTGCAATTTT
>JAURDW010000101.1 GCA_030827745.1 Candidatus Poseidonia sp. | reverse complement strand
ATATCTGCACATACTTCTGGAAAAGCAGAGAGCGTTTCTAGTGCAGATGTCACGAGATCCTCAAAATTTTCAACCTCGATGTTAGAAATGAACGCTTCCTTGAGGGGGGTCGGGCGGTCTAAATGCTCAATGGCAAGACGAACCACAAGGTTCGTGTTTTTTCGAAATTTTCGTTTCTGGAAAAAACGCATTGAAGGTCACCTAGGAGAGGAATTCAAACAACGATTCCACACAACGCTCTGCTGTTTTCCCATCCCAGAGTTCGATAGCGACATCTTTCCGAGCTGGTTCTCTGAGGATTCTTTCCATTTCTTTGTTCAGGTTGGATGGCTCGCACAAAACATTGGTTCCTTCGGTGATGGTGATGGGGCGCTCGGTGTTGGGTCGAAGCGTGATGCAAGGTATTCCAAGCCATGTGGTTTCTTCTTGGATTCCTCCGCTATCAGTGACAACCATCCGGCTGTCATGAACGCATTTCATGAAATCGATGTACCCAAGTGGTTTTGTGATGTGGATTGATGGATTCTCAATCAACTCATCAAATCGGTCGATGTTCAGAATACGCGCTTTTGTTCTGGGGTGAATCGGCCAAACAATGTCAAATTCTTCTGCAATCGTGAGAATTTCATCCAGCAAAAGGTTGAGTTGGTTTTTGTCGTCAACGTTGCTTGGACGATGCAGGGTGATGACCAAA
>JAURDW010000100.1 GCA_030827745.1 Candidatus Poseidonia sp. | reverse complement strand
GGGTCAAGTAATAGATGACGTCGCGTTCTGACTCGGGGGAGTCCGGGCCGTACATCTGCTCGATGCCGGCGCGCACGATCGCGCCGACCTCGTAGGCGAAGGCGGGATCGAACGCTTGCACCGTTGGCACCGTCGACGCGAGAACGAGCGAGTGGCCGTCCTGGTGCTGCAAGCCCTCACCGAGCAGGGTGGTTCGCCCAGCGGTCGCACCCATCATGAATCCGCGCGCGCGGATATCGGCCGCTTGCCAGATGAGATCGCCGGTTCGCTGGAACCCGAACATCGAATAGAAGGTGTAGAACGGAATCATCGGCACCCCGCGCGTCGCGTAGCTCGTGCCCGCCGCGATGAAGCTCGCCATTGATCCTGACTCGGTGATGCCCTCCTCGAGGATCTGGCCGTCGGAGTCCTCGGTGTACGAGAGCAGGAGGTCGTGGTCGACCGGCTCGTACTTCTGCCCCTGAGAGGCGTAGATCTCGAGCTCGCGGAAGAGCGAGTCCATACCGAAGGTGCGCGCCTCGTCGGGGATGATCGGCACGATGCGTCGCCCGATGCCCTCGTCGCGGCAGAGACTCCTCAACAGGCGGGTGAAGCCCATCGTGGTGCTGACCGCCATGTCTCCCGAACCGGCGTCCATCTCGGCGAAGGTTTCGGGAGTGGGCATCGTGATCGGACGACGCACGGTTGTCGTACGACGGGGGAGCACGCCGCCGA